>JAZQYS010000097.1:0-3488 GCA_045633645.1 Victivallaceae bacterium
GCCCCCGGAGTTGGGAGCGGGTAAGTACCATGTTGAAGATCGCCGAAAAGAATCAGCGGAAAAGTTCCTTGAAATACACGATCCCGGGGCTTATCGGACAAGGAGCCGCAGCGGAATTTATGGCGTTTTATAAAAATATCTATTATATGAGTGATACGGTGGATATTGCCGAATGTCTGAAAAGCGGCAGAACGATTCCACTTCCGCAGAAAGCCGATCTTCTTCACGCCTGTTGTGGAGCAGTGGCATATCAGTTGAAATCAACCAACGATGCAAAACTTTTCCCGGTCATTGCGGAAAACTTCCTTAAATTTGTCCAGTCGCTCCCCAATGATTTTGCGGCAATGATCATGAACGATGTGGAGTCCTCTCTTGCCGGGACTAAACGCTCTGAAATCATAAAAAATCATCAGCTTTACGCTTCCGTTCAGCAGAAATACAAGCCGGAAAGCCTTTTTGAATTATGAAAATAGAAATCAGGGAATGCCGCAAACCCAATGCAGAAGAAGAGGCTTTGAAAGCCAAAGTCCGGGAAATGATGCAGTTTGACCGCTGCCGACTTCTGGAAAAACACCCCTTTGTGGGACATCTTGCCATGCACCTTGATATGATCCCCGTCATCGACAGCCGCATGACTACTGCAACTACGGATGGAGCAAGGATGTTCATGGATGCAGAGTTCTACTCAAAAATGGATGAAGAGGAACGTTTGGGTATCATCGGTCATGAAGTGTGGCACTGTGCCTTGCGTCATTTTCAGCGTTTGGGCAACCGTGACCGGAAAAAGTTCAACTTCGCCTGTGATGTGGAAGTGGATCTGCTTTTGCATAGGGACGGCTTCAAGGTGGAAGTGTTGCCTCACGAAGCAAGTTGGGAAGGCAAAAGTGCCGAGCAGATCTATGATCTTATGTTTCCCGGCTTGGAGCAGTTTCAGAAAGATGATGAACACATTTTTGACTCCGACAAACTTCCCGGAGATGCGGATGGAGAAAATGAAGGGGACAACTCCGATGGTGAAAATGCTGACAACAGCAATAATGAAACTGACAGCAAAAACAGTGATCAGGGAGAATGTCAATCTGAAAATGATGGTAAATCCCAAGGCAGCAATTCAGGAGAAAAGCCCATTACTGGAGATGCGAACTTGCCATTCGTCAGCCATGACGGAGTGATCGACCCGGACTTTCAGCCTGCCAGAGAAGAAGAACTTGCTGAAGATTGGAAAGATCATCTTAAAAATGCCGTTCAGCAGGAAATGAAAAAAGGCGGTAAAGGTATCGGCAACCTCCCTGGAAATGTGGAAGATCTCATCAAGGATGAAGATAATGTTGCCACGGTGGATTGGAAAAAGGTTCTGCTGGATTATGTTTCTCAACTCTTCGGCGGTGACCGACAATGGCTGCCGCCAGCACGCCGTTATGTGTGGAAAAAACTCTATCTGCCCAGCCGTGCAAAAAAGCAGAGCATTGAAATTGTGCTTGCCATCGACACCAGCGGCAGTACCACGGAAGATCTTCCCGATTTCCTTGCGGAACTGCGGGGGATGACTTCGGCCTTTGGCGAATATAAAATTACCATTATTCAGTGTGACATCGCCATTCATTCGGTACAGGAGTATTCCAACGATGATCCTCTTCCGGAAGAAGGTTTGCAGTTCAAAGGGTTCGGCGGAACTAGTTTTCTTGCTCCGTTCCAATATGTGGAAGAAAAAATGGCTGAAGCCCCGACTGTTTTTATCTACCTGACCGACGGGTTCGGTGAAGCTCCCTCCGAAGCACCAGATTATCCGGTGATCTGGTGTTTGACCAAAGGCGGCGTCAAACCTGCAGATTGGGGATTGGAAGTGAAAATCGAGGAAAAATAATTGCAACGAAATTGGTATGACATTTCGTGGCAGACCTTATGTCATATATTATGCTCAAAGAACCCTTTATAAACAAACTGAAAGAGGTACAAAATGAAAAAAGATTACACTCACATCTGCATCGTTCTGGATGCATCCGGCTCAATGAAACGTATTGAAAATGACATCAAAGGCAGTTTCAACACCTTTCTGGATAAACAGCGGGAGGAGCAAGGAAAAACTGTATTTGATCTCTTCCAATTCTCCAGTGAAGTTGAACGCCTGGTCAAGTCAGCAGATCTTGCGTTGTTTAAAGATGACTTGATGGCAAAATACACTTGTTCCGGCTGTACCGCATTGAACGATGCTGTCTGCACTGCAATCGATACTATGGGCAAAGAATTTGCCGAAATGCCGGAATCTGGACGTCCTGAAAATGTGCTTTGCGTGATCATCACAGATGGTCAGGAAAACGCCAGCAAGGAGTTCAGCACTGCAGATGTCAAAAAACGCATTGAACACCAGCAGGATGTTTACAAGTGGGAATTCCTTTTCCTCGCCGCCAATCAGGATGCGTTTGAGTCTGGTTCAGCATTAGGAATAAGAGAAAATTTTTGCAAAGGTTTTGCTGCTGATTCAAAAGGGATTGCCTGTTTGTGTGCTGATGTGGCTTCCTTCGCAACCAGTATCAGAAACCGGAATAAATAATAGGGAAAGGATTTCAAAATGACTTATATCGAATTGGGTATTCCCGATTATAGAACTTCTGCCTGTGAATTTTCTGTTGAAGAAAGCTGTAAGATTATTGATGAACTTATGGCTTATGATTTGCAGTTGTCAGAACCTTTTTCGGAAGCCGAACTGGCGGAACTTTTCAAAAAAGTTGATACTCTCTCTCCGCTTGGCTTTGTTGAAGGCATGGCAAAAGCTGAAGAGCTTTCTGCAGAAGATACACAAGCGGAAGTTGACAGAATTATTGCCGAACTCCAGTGCAGTGTACTTTCCAAACTGCGGCTGAATCTGCCTTTTTCAGAAGCTGAATTGGCGGAACTTTTCCGAAAACGCTCCTGGGGCAGCCGCCGGGGGTGGCGGGATTATCAGCTGTTGACTCCCGAAGAGAAATATTTTGTGGATAAATCCGGCTGGACACCGGAAGAAAAAATTTACAAAGAACCTGAATTTGCCGAGTGGAACGAATCCAAACCTTTGAGCCGTGAAGAACAGCGTTTGGAAATGAAAAAGGCGGTGCGTGCTACTCAAATCGGCGACAAACTGATTTTCGGTAACTCCGGAAAGGTGAAAATTCTCACCTTGAAACACGCTGCAAAAGACAAAACTTTTTATTTTATTCATCTTTCTGATACCGCAACGTTTCGCTTTTCCCGTCAGCAGCTGGATAAAATAAAACGACAGATGCCTTTTATCGCTGATGACCGCACGGCTGCCCTATGGGCGGAAGTTTTGGGAGATATGACTGTGGAAAGCTGTAAACTTACTGCAGAACAATTAAAATATCTGGAAGCCAAAGTTCAGGAAACTTTGGATGTGCTTGAAAATTATAAAATAGACATTTACGATGATAAATATTTTGATTGTCCCCGGGATTATTACGACAATTATAAACTTCTGACCGAAGCGGAAAAAC
>JAZQYS010000098.1:0-5077 GCA_045633645.1 Victivallaceae bacterium
ACAATACGAATTGCCTTGCAATGGCAATGACGAACGCATTTATAGCAATCCTGACATTCGTTTTCTGTGGTATATACCGGAGCCGTCTTAATCATTTCTCAATTCTCTTCCGCGGAAAATAATGTTCCATTATTTCTTGCATTACATCCGCATTTACATGTTTGTAAATTTTTTCATTGACAATGACTACTGGTCCGTCAGGACAATTGTTGGTGCACAATCCGCCTGACAATTCAATATCCAGTTCGTCCGAAAGTCCCCGTTGGGCGATAAAATCTTCAACTATTTTTACATTTTCAGCATTACCTCTGGCGAAACAACTGCTGCCAATGCATATTGTCATTTTGACACCCATATCAGGCTCCTTTCTCAGTTTTCAACATTGACACTGGGCGGTTCTTCATTCAGAATCGCGGTGTTTGTTTTTGTTGTAAGAAATTCTCCGCTCCAATTCAAAATGCGATTGATTCCACACTTTATAAGCTGCTCTGCAACGTATGCGGCTTCTTTGTGAGGAACACAAAGAATTGCTGTTTTTACAGCCAGACGCGGAATGAGATTACTCATTTTTTCCAATTCAAAAATTTCATAAAAATTTGACTGAACCGGTTTTTCCGTAAATGCAGCCAGAATCTTGACAGCATCTCCGGCGAAGTTGGCCTGTTTCACCAGAGTTTCACCAAGAACTCCTTTGAAAACAAACACTGCATCTTCAACATTTCCGGTAAATTCGTAATCTTCTTTTCTTACTTGTGAAATACGTTCCAAGATATCCATTTTGAAAATCCTTTCTCTAAAATCCCCCCCGTTGGATCAGGAATGTGTTGCGGAAAACCTGATTCAACGGAGAGGTACAGGGAGTTTTATTTTCCGTAGTACGCTGCCAGGTAAATCTCTTTGATCTCACTGATCAAAGGATACCGGGGGTTAGCGCCAGTACACTGGTCATCATAGGCTTTCAAGCTAAGTTCGTCAAGGTTCTTCAAGAAGGTTTCTTCCGTAATTCCCTTTGCATCAAACCAAGGCTTCATGGCCTTCGGAATATCCAACTCTGCTTTAAGAGCTTCGATCTTATCCAGCAAAGCTGCCAGCAATTCATCATCATCCTTACCTTTCAAACCGACATAGCGAGCAACTGCTGCATAATCCGCTTTTGCATTGGGATAATGGTACTGCGGGAAAGCGGCCTGCTTTGTCATGCAGTCAACTGCATTGAATTTGATAATGTAATTGATGAGGAAAGAGTTTGCAAGACCGTGCGGAACATGATACATTCCACCAAGTTTGTGTGCCATGGAGTGGCACAGACCAAGAAACGCATTTGCGAACGCCATGCCTGCCATCGCCGAAGCATTGAACATGTGCTCACGGGCATTTTCATTCATTGCACCGTTTTTGTAACATTCCGGCAGGTTCTTGAAAATCAAGCTGACTGCTTCATTCGCCAGAGCGTTGCAATAGTCACTCTGCATACAGGAAACACGTGCTTCCAATGCGTGAGTCAGAGCATCCATACCGGAAATTGCAGTCAGCCCCTTGGGCAGCTTCATTACCAATTCGGTGTCGATAATTGCCATGCTGGGAGTCAATGCATAATCGGCAAGCGGGAACTTCTGATTCGTCTCTTCATCCGTGATTACTGCAAAAGGAGTGACTTCAGATCCGGTTCCGCTGGTGGTGGGAACCGCGACCAACATGGCTTTTTTGCCGAGCGGTTCAATTTTAACAATACGTTTCTTGATATCCATAAAGCGCATTGCAATGTCTTCAAAGCTGACATCAGGCTGTTCATACATCAACCACATGATTTTAGCTGCATCGATCGGAGATCCACCGCCGACCGCAATGATCACATCAGCATCAAAGCTGCGGAGCTGTTCAAGACCTTTGTGAGCCAACTGAATGGTCGGGTCGGGTGTGACATCGCTGAAAACGTGGGTGGCGATGCCCATATCGGTCAGTGTCTGCAGCATCGGGGCCAGCAAGCCGGTGGAGTAGAGGAACTTATCAGTGACGATAAAGGCACGTTTCTTTCCGGCGAGATCTTTGATCGCAGTGCAGAGACAGCCGTATTTGAAGTAGATTTTAGAAGGTATTTGGAACCAAAGCATATTTTCTCTCCGTTTCGCAATGGATTTGATGTTCAGAAGGTTCATGGGACCAACGTTTTCAGAAACATAGTTTCCGCCCCAGCTGCCGCATCCGAGAGTAAGCGACGGATTCAAGGCAAAGTTGTAAAGGTCACCGATTGCACCATGAGATGCAGGAGAGTTGATAATGACCCGGCTTGCCAACATCATATGACCAAACTCACGAATGCGTTCTTCATTCTGGGTGTTGGTGTAAAGCACCGCAGTGTGACCAAGTCCGCCATATTCCAACAAAGCTTTTGCATTGTCAATGGCCTGTTCGTAGGTATCAACCTTATAGAGGGCCAGTGTGGGAGAAAGTTTTTCTCTGGAGAACGGGACATCAATACCGACGCCGTTGACTTCTGCAATCAGAGCTTTTGTATTAGCCGGAACCTTTATTCCTGCAAGTTCTGCAATGGTAATTGCGGTCTGGCCAACAATTTTAGCATTGAGTTTTCCGTCAACCTGGATCACATTGCCAACTGCTTCCGCTTCTTTTGCATTGAGAATGTAACCGCCGCGCTTGATAAATTCTTTCTTCACCGCATCGTAAATGGATGCCATGACAGTTACAGACTGTTCAGAAGCACAGATCATACCATTGTCAAAAGTTTTGGAAAGCAAAACACTGCTGACTGCCATTTCAATATCGCAGGTATCATCAAAAACAACCGGAGTATTGCCGGGACCGACACCAACAGCCGGAGTTCCGCTGGAATAGGCTGCCTTAACCATACCCGGTCCGCCAGTTGCAAGGATCAGCGAAACGTCTTTATGGCTCATAAGATAACCACTCATTGCAACAGTCGGCTCGTCGATCCAGGCGATGATGTCCTGAGGAGCTCCAGCTTTGACTGCGGCATCCAGTACGATTTTGGCGGCAAGGCAGGTACATTTTTTTGCACGAGGGTGGGGGCTGAATACGATACCGTTACGAGTTTTGAGAGCGCAAAGTGCTTTGAAGATGGCAGTTGAAGTAGGATTGGTGGTAGGAATGATACCAGCAATAACGCCACGGGGTTCTGCAACCTTGATCATACCGGTTGCATCGTCTGTTTCAATAATTCCGCAGGTTTTCAGTGGGAGGTATTTGTTGCAGATATATTCGGATGCGTAATGATTTTTGATAATCTTGTCTTCCACAATACCCATGCCGGTTTCTTCCACCGCCATTTGAGCAAGCGGAATTCGCATATTGTTGGCAGCAAGGGCTGCAGCTTTGAAGATCTTGTCAACCTTTTCCTGGGAGAAGTTAGCAAATTCCTTTTGTGCCGCACTGACTTTGGCAACCAATGCGTCAATTAAGGCTCTTTCCTCTGCCTCTTTCACTTCAGGGGCGACTTCGGGGGTGGTTTTCACTTTCTTGTCCATTTTAAACTCCTTATGGGTTGTTGGATGATTTTTTATTATCATCTGATGTTCTTTTTTTATCATCTGCGTTTAATATATCATCGAATTTTGAAAATACAAGCGGGAAACATAAAATTTATTGATATTTTTTTATCATCTCGGAAATAGAAAGCGTGTTTTCTGCGTAAAACAAGCTGTCGAATGCTGTTTTTTTAAGATATTTTTATAGATTATTATCCGGACATCAGCAAGCATTGACAAGGATTTATTTCTGTATCTGACGGAGGGGGAAAGGGCTAAAAAATATCGAGATGCTAAAAAACGAACATCAGAAATGGTCAAAAAAGCATTCTATTCGTTTTGTAAAAAAAAAGAGGAACGCAATTTTTTGCGTTCCTGGAATGGTTACTCATCGCAAGAGATTTCTTCGCTGCCCTCTGCCTTATTGATTTTCGCAAATAAAACAGCAAGCCCACCTGCGATCACTTCTCGTTGAACTATCACGCCGGGGGGGACATTCAGGCAGACATTGGAAAAATTCCACAAATATTTTATACCTAAAGATACCAAAATATCAGCGACTAACTGTGCTCCAACCGGAGGAACACATATAATGCCGACTTTGGGAGGTGCAAACTTAAGCCGTTTACGAATATCAGCTAAATCGTAAACCTCATGGCCATGAACAGAACGTCCGATTTTTTCGGGAGAAGAATCAAATACAGATTCAATGATGAAATTATAGGAGCGGAAATCTTCAAAGTTCAATATAGCAGCACCTAATGATCCAGCACCGATCAATGTAGCTGAGGAAGGCTTGTCCCATCCGACTAATCTCAATATAGCATCAATAAGCTCATTGACTTTGAATCCATGACGCTTATTGCCAGGCAATCCTGTCATCCCAATATCTTTACGAACCATAACATGAGGAATATTCATATATTTCGCAAGTTCCGCACAAGAAACCCATTCTTGCCCTGAAAGGCGCAAATGGAACAGCTTATGCAGGTAGGTCGGCATACGTCGCATAGCTGGTGTATTTAATATTTTCATCTTATTCCTTGTGTTAATCTCCAGATGCTATTAATATATCATCTAAAGACGATAATTTCAAATCTCATTTAGAAAAAATTTGAATAATTCCTTTAAATAAAAAATGCGGGAAAATTATTTCGTTTATGCCCATATTTTTTGTGAAGCAGTCGCTGCTATTTTTCAATAGCAGTAGACGTTATTGCAGCTTTTACCGGGAACCGGTTCTTTTTGAATATGTGCAGCAGGCAAAAAGCCGGAGAATTTGACTACTCCGTTATTGTATAGCATTTCAGAGAGTATTCCCGTAGTTGATATGCAATTTCAAAATGAAAACTTTTTTACGTAGACGGGCTGTGATGTTTGTATAATCGAGTAGGAGGGGCTGTTGCAAAACCTCAAAAAAGGTGAGCAACAGCCCCAAAGTTCTGAAACCTGTCTCCATTATGCCGTGCCGGAAATGTGCTCCCGGTATAAGACCTATCGTTTCTTATTTCAGCCAAAGTTTGGCTATGGCGTCGGAGGGCATTTGCCATGCTCCGCGGGGCGAGAGGCTTATA
>JAZQYS010000099.1:0-2433 GCA_045633645.1 Victivallaceae bacterium
TGCTCAAGTACGGTTCCCGTTTTGAAAATGAGATGATGTCCCTTGCGGTCAACATTCCGCTTGAAGAGGGGCTTGATCTGGGATGGAAAATTCTGGCGGACTGCTTTGATAAAACCGAAGTCGGCATCAAAACCGATCTGCTGGATGAATACTGGCCGGGGAACTGATTATGCCGAAAATCAAATTCACCAAGACAGAACTTAAAAACCAGCAGGATGCCCAAAAGCAGTTTGAGCGTTTTCTGCCCACTTTACAGCTGAAAAAACAACAGCTCCAGATGGAAGTGCGGCAGAGCGCCGATGCGCTTGAAGCCAACCTCGAAGCTCAGAAAGAGCTTGAAAAGGAACTGGCTGTCTGCATTGCTTTTTTCGGTGATGACAGCGTTTCGGAACTTATTTCCTCCAATGTGGAAATCCGAGAAGTCGTCACCGGAACGGCCAATATCGCCGGTATCAATATTCCCACCTTTGACCATGTGGAATTTGCGCCGGAACATATTGATCTGATGGCAACCGACTGGTATATTGACGATGCCGTCTCCGCATTGAAAAGTGCGGCAAGTCTGCGTGAAGCCTACAAAATTCTTCAGGAACAGTATGATCTGCTTGCTGCCGAACTTCGGACAACCAGTCAGCGCGTCAATCTGTTTGAAAAGGTCAAAATTCCGGAATGCCGTGAAAACATCCGCCGTATCGGAATTTTCCTCGGAGATATGAACACCAGCGCCGTTGCCCGGTGCAAAATCGCCAAACAGAAAGCAGAGGAACGCGCTTCATAATGCAGATAAAACTGATAACTTCTCTTTCTGAACAGGAACTCCGTTATGCCGCAGAACTTTACCGTGTTGCGGACTGGGTTTCTGACGGGGAGGATTGCAGTTTTATCAACCGCGCGATTGCCGGTTCTTTTCTCGCAGCGGCAGCTTTTGAGGGTGAAAAACTTATCGGCATGGGCAGAGTTCTTTCGGACGGGGTCTCCGATGCCTATATTCAGGATGTCGTCGTACATCCGGACTTTCGCGGAAAAGGTATCGGCGGAAAAATCGTTATGTTTCTGGTGTCGGAACTGGAAGCGCGCGGCGTGGACTGGATCGCCCTTGTCGGAGAACCGGGAACTGAAAGTTTCTATGCCCGGCTCGGATTTGAGGCAAAAAAAGGATTCACGCTCTGGAAATGGAATAACTCAGAAAAAGAGATGAAAATATGATTAAACTTGATTTTGCAAAATGCGGCGGATTGATTCCCGCCATCGCCCAGGATTACAAAACCGGTGAAGTCTTAATGCTTGCCTACATCAACGAAGAGGCATGGCAGGAAACACTTTCCACCGGCCACGCCGTCTATTATTCACGCAGCCGCAATAAACTCTGGCGCAAAGGCGAGAGCAGCGGCAACGTGCAGCTTGTCAAAGATATCGCCGTTGACTGCGACTGCGACACTGTCGTGTTCAAAGTGGAACAGCTCGGCGGCGCAGCCTGTCACACCGGACACCGCAGCTGTTTCTACACACATATTGCCCCCGACGGCGCCGTTTCTGTGGATGAAGATCTTGTTTTTGATCCCGAAAAGGTTTACGGCAAAAAAGAGGGGAAGTAATTTTTTATGTCCGGTGATCTCAAAAAAAGAATCAAAGCTGTTTTTCCCGGTCTTCTCTGCCGTGAAAACGTGCCTTACAAAGAATTGACCACGCTCGGCGTCGGAGCAAGTCTGCCGCTTCTGCTTGAACCCAATGCGCCTGACGAACTTGCCAAACTGCTCAAATTTTTAACTTCAAACGGCATACCTTATTTTATTTTCGGCGGCGGCAGCAACGTTATCGGTATGGATACGCCTTATAACGGTGCGGGAATCCGTCTTGCCGGAGCAGAGTTCAGCAAAATTGAAGTCCGTGACGATCATTTCATCTGCGGCGGCAGAGCTCTGCTGCCTGTACTGGTCAGAACGGCTGCCGAACACGGTTTTGCGGGCGTTTCCAAACTTGCCGGTATTCCCGGAACCATCGGCGGCGCAGTCAAAATGAACGCCGGAGCAAACGGCACTTCCATCGGAAACAGCGTCATTGCCGTTCACGGTTACAAAGCCAACGGCACACCCTTTGTCCTTGAGGGAAAAGATTTGAGCTGGGATTACCGCAAAGGTCCGCTTTCCGCAGGAGATGCGGTTACAAAAGTTGTCCTCAAACTTTTCAAATCTTCTCCGGAAACAGAACAAAATATCGTATCTGAAACGCTTGCTGCCCGCCGTGAACGCGAACCCAACGGCCGCAGTGCCGGATGTGCTTTCCGCAACGTTTCCCCAAGTGAACCCGCCGGAAAGCTCATTGATCAGTGCGGACTCAAAGGCATGCGCTGCGAAGGTATGCAAATCAGTGAAGAACATGCAAACTTCATCGTCAATCTGACCGGAGAAACAATGGTGGATGATTATCTGCGTC
>JAZQYS010000100.1:0-1873 GCA_045633645.1 Victivallaceae bacterium
GAACACGGCGGGCAATTCCGGTACCGACTCCCAGAAGTCCGAGCAGCAGATGGATGGAACCTGTCAATTCGTGTTTTGCCTTTTTGGCCTCAAGGCGGGCATGGTTGACGGCCTGCCGTGCCAACGGAGAAAAACTTTCAAAACCTGCAATTTCTTCGGACATAAAATCACCTCCTATCGTGTGTGCGGACTAAGTTTGCTGTGACCGGGTACAATCCCCTCTTCTATAACAATAGTAATATACTACCTCTGTTTGTAATTGTCAATGACTTTTGGCACTGAATAAGAAGCATTTTTTTACCTGTTTTGTTATTTTTTAACACAAAATGGTTTGAATTTAACATGGTGCTATTGCATTTTTTGGAATGCAGGAGTATATTTAGTAAAGTGACATTCGTTTTTTTATAAAATCTGTAACAGGGAAGATATCGTGCAAGACCGTCAGAATGCCATTTATGAATACATAAAAGACCGCGGAGATGTTACTATCGTTGAATTAGTTGAGAAATTCAATCAATGGTCCGAAATGACTATCCGCCGCGACCTTGCGAAACTTGCCGCCAAGAAGAGTATTATCCTGACCCGCGGCGGTGCCAAGTATCTTCCTGCCAAATACGGACTGAGTGAAGATATTTACAGCGAGCGGGAATTCCGCAATGCGCCGCTGAAACGTGAAATTGCCGAAAAAGCAGCTTCCATCATCGAACCCGGAACAGGAATTTTTATTGATTCCGGAACGACGGCAATGGCTCTGGCTAAACTTTTGCCTGACGTTAATCTTGTGGTTGTGACACCTGCGCCGAGTCTGGCTCTTGAAGTGATGTCGCATAAACAATTGCCGTCGGTGGTTCTGCTGGGCGGAACGCTGTCACGGCACAGTCTTTCAGTTTCTGATCCCGAAGCCTGGCGGCAGTTGGATTTACTTAATATCGACACGGCATTTGTCGCGGCAAGCGGATTTGATAAAAAAACCGGTTTTTCTGTCGGCAGTCAGCTTGAAAGCATTCTGAAACGTTCCGTGATATCCCGTGCCCGCCGTGTTGTTATTCTGGCGGACTCTTCAAAACTGGGCGCAATGCTGCCTTTCAGTTTTGCCGGATTTCAGGATATTGATCTGATGATTACAGACTCCGCTTTCCCGGAGGATCTGAAACAGGAATATTCAAAATTGATAAGTATACTTTAAACTCTCAAACTTATTTATAGAGAAAGGATTAAAAATGGCAGATTTTATTCTTATGCCGCAAATGGGTGTCTCCGAGGAGAGCGCACTGCTCGCGGAGTGGAAAGTCAAAGAAGGCGATGTGATTAAACTGGAACAGCCGATTTTCAGTCTTGAAACCGGTAAATCCAGCTTTGAAGAACTTGCCAAGTACGAAGGTACTCTTCTCAAGATTCTCGTTCCCGCCGGAGAAGAAGTTGCTGTCGGTGCTCCCGTCGCCGTCATCGGTAAGCCCGGTGAAAACTTTACTGTTCCCGGTGCCGCTGCTGCCGCTCCCGCGGCTGCTCCTGCTGTTGAAGCTGCTCCTGCTCCCGCGGCTGCTCCCGCTGCCGCCGCAAGCGACAACAAGGATGTCAACTTTATTCTGATGCCCCAGATGGGCGTTTCTGAAGAAAGTGCTCTGCTCTCTGAGTGGAAAGTCAAAGAAGGCGATGTGATTAAACTGGAACAGCCGATTTTCGGACTTGAAACCGGTAAATCCAGCTTTGAAGAACTTGCCAAGTACGAAGGTACTCTTCTTAAGATTCTCGTTCCCGCCGGAGAAGAAGTTGCTGTAGGTGCTCCCGTTGCCGTCATCGGTAAACCCGGTGCGACCTTCACCGTTCCCGGTGCTGAAGCTCCCGCCGTTGCTCCTGCTGTTGAAGCTGCTCC
>JAZQYS010000101.1:0-17431 GCA_045633645.1 Victivallaceae bacterium
ATGAACGTGAACAGACCCTCAACGCCATGCTCGTTGAGATGGACGGACTTGAAAGCCGCAACGGTGTGATTGTTCTGGCGGCGACCAACCGTCCGGATGTGCTTGATCCTGCACTGCTCCGTCCCGGACGTTTTGACCGTCAGGTGGTCATGGATCTGCCGGATATCGCCGGACGCAAACAAATTCTTGAAGTCCATGTCAAACGGATCAAAGTCACAGACGACATCGATCTGGATGTCATCGCCCGCACCACCCCCGGATTCAGCGGTGCCGACCTTGCCAATATCTGCAACGAAGCGGCACTGCTTGCCGCCCGCAGAAACAAAGAGGCTGTTTCTCAGGCTGAACTTGAAGAAGCACGCGACAAAGTCAATTACGGTACCGAGCGCCGCAGCCGCAAAATCACGGAACGTGAACGGGTTCTCACCGCTTATCATGAAGCAGGACACGCTCTTGTGGCACTGCACAATGAACATTGCACCCCTGTCCACAAGGTGACGATTATTCCGCGCGGACAGGCATATCTGGGCGCAACATTCACCATGCCCAAAGAGGACGTCTACACCAGAAGCAAGCTGGAACTTGAAGCGGAAATGGCAATGTGCATGGGCGGAAGAGCCGCAGAAGAATTGACGATGGGCGATATCACAACCGGTGCCTCAGCCGATATCCAGCACCTGACCTCAATTGCCCGTAAGATGGTGTGCATGTTCGGCATGACCGATATCATCGGACCGACTCAGGTGGGAGATTTTGCCGTTCATCCGCACCTGCGTATTGACGGACCGACACCCGATCAGCTGGCTCCTGAAACTGCACGGGAAATTGACCTTGAAATCCGCCGTCTGGTGAATACGGCTCTGGGAGAGGCAAGAACCTGCCTGACCGAACACCGGGACGAACTGGAAAAACTGGCACAGGCACTCCTTGAGAGAGAAACCATTTCCATTGATGAAATTAATGTTCTCCTGGGAAGAAAACCTGCTCGTGAAGCAGAAGAGGTTCAGACCGAATCTGAAACAGAAACTGCGGAGAATGCAGATGACAGTAACGGAACTGCTGCCGCTGCTGAAGCAGACCTCTGACGGCAAAGTCATTTTGCCGCTGCACGTCCAGCCGGGCGCGAAACGTGATGCCATCGCCGGCATGTACGGAGATCAGGCGTTGAAACTTGCAACGTCTGCGCCTCCGGTGGATGGCAAGGCAAATGCGGCATTGCGGAAACTTCTCTCGAAGTGGCTGGGAATACCGCAGGCACAAATTGAACTTAAAAGCGGATTGACCGGGCGTGACAAACAGTTTGTCATTTCCGGACTTCCGCAGACAGAAATAGCAAATAAATTAGTTGAAAACTCAAAATGAAAAAAAAGGCTATCATCTTTTTGGCTGACGGCATGGCAGATGATCCGTTGGAAGAACTGGGCGGCAAGACCCCGCTCGAATACGCTCACACCCCCGGAATGGACAGCATCGCACAAAGAGGCTGTTCCGGAACATTCCGCACATTACCCGACGGACTGCCGACTTCAAGCGACGTTGCAAATATGTCCGTCATGGGTTATTATCCCGAAGAGAACTACCCCGGCCGCGGTCCTATTGAGGCAACTGCACAGGGTATTGAACTGGGTCCCGATGACGTCGCCTGGCGCTGCAATCTGGTTTATGCTTCAGATGACGGTGTTCTGCGCGATTACTCCGCCGGACACATTTCAGAAAAAGATGCCGAAACTCTGATGAAAGCACTTCAGGATGAATTCGGCAGCGACGAAGTCACCTTTTATTCCGGAGTCAGTTACCGCAATCTGCTGGTTCTTCACGGCAAACGTTTTTCTGATAAAGTCAACTACTTCAAGCCGGACTCATCTCAGGATCTGCCTCTTGACGAACTTTATCTTTCACCCGCCGACGACTCAAAAGAAGCGGCGGATACCGTGGCTTTTCTGCGTGATCTGGAAGAAAAGGCGGCGAAATTTCTTGCGGCACATCCGGTCAATGCGGGCAAAGCCGCTCCCGGCAACAGAATCTGGCCGTGGAGTCCCGGACGCCGTCCGAAACTTCCCCGTTTCAATATCCAGTACAAGGGGAAAATCGGTGCGATCATCAGTGCCGTGGACGTCATCAAAGGTATCGGCAGATGTTCCGGCATGACCGTTCTGCACGTTCCCGGCGCAACGGGTTTTGTGGATACCAACTACAAGGGCAAAGCCGAAGCGGCTCTGGCGGCTCTGGAAACGCATGATTTTGTCTATCTGCACGTCGAAGCCATTGACGAGTGTTCCCACATGGGAGATCTCAAACTGAAACTTCAGGCGATTGAAGAGTTTGACAAATATATCGTAAGTCCCGTTCTGAAAGCCCTTGAAAACAGAGATGACGTCAACGTTGCTGTTCTGCCGGATCACCCGGTTCCCATCAAGTTGAGACAGCACACGACAACTCCTGTTCCCGTTGCGGCGGCGGGTCCTGATTTCGCGCAGGATGAGATAACTTCTTACAACGAGAAACTCGCCCCGGGCGGTACGCTCGGCAACCTTGACGGAGATAAACTTGTCCGTCGTTTGCTGGGGTTGTAATATATGGCAACTCCCCGGTGTTCAGCTCTGGAAAAAGCCATGCGGCTCCTCAGTGTTTCCGCAAAAACCGGGCATGAACTTAAAGAAAAACTGCTGCAAAGCGGTTACGGTCCGACAGAAGCAGAGAGCGCCGTTGAAGAATGTATCAAACGCGGATACATCAACGATGCGCTCTTTGCCGCGGATTTCACAGAAGCCAATTTAAGCCGGGGTTCAGGCTGCCGCAAAATCCGTCAGAAACTTCTGCGGCGGGGCATTGACCGCGAACTGGTCGCACAGACCCTTGAGGAATGCAGCAGTTCAGAACCCGAAAGTGCCCGGCAGGCTTTGATTTTCAAGTGGAAAAGTCTGAGCCGTGAAAAAGATCCTTATAAAAAGCGCGCCAAAGCATTCCGTTTTCTTGCAGGAAGAGGATATCCCCCTGCATTGATAAGTGAATTGATAGAAGAAATAAGCCGTTCCGGAGAAGATTCCCCGGAAAATGAAACGGAGATTTGATAATGAAACGTCTGCTTTTCTGTTTTTTTCTGCTTTTTTATGTCTGCACCCTCTCAGCTCTGCGCTGCGGAAATGATGTTGTGGAGTTGTCCGGAATCAAATGGCTGCGTGGAACTCCGCAAACGCTGACTTTAAGACACAACAAAGAAGGCAGACGCGAATACCGTGTCGTCGTATTCATGCTGACCAATACAGCAAACTCAATCCAAACTTTAAAAGTCCTCAACCAGCTGGCACAGCGTTATGCCGACATGATTCAAATCAGTGTCATCACGCCCGATTCCGAGCAGGATGCAAACAATCTGCTGGGACGGATTCACACACCGTATCTTTCTTTCGGTGTTGACAGCAAACGTGCGCTGACATTCCGCTACATGGGCGGCAGCATGCTCTTCCCCATGGCATTTGTCGCAGGACAAATGCGGACAATCGAATGGAGCGGCGAAGCCATTGATCTGCCCGAACTTCTGGAAGAAACGGCAAAAAAACCGATTGATACAGATAAATATGAAAAAATCTCCCCGCTGTTGGACGAACTTCAAATGCTCATCCAGAGCCGGGACAACCGCAAAATGCGTCTGATCGCATCGCGGATATTCAAACTTGATCCCGGCAATGCGGCGGCTCTGCGTATGCGGCTTTTTTATCTGGAAAATACTTCAAGAAGTAAAGAAGCATGGGAAACGCTGAGCGAGCAGCTTGCCGCCGTTCCCGGAAAAGCGCGGCTTTACCACACGGCGATTGATATGATTTCACGCTACCCGCAGCTTGCCGGAGAACTTGCAGCCGTAACAGACAATTTTCTCCGGAACATCAAAGATCCGGACTCCTGCGATTACATGACCTGGCTGCTGCTTGACCGGTTCAGATTTAATTCCGATGCACTGAAAGCCGCTGTTAAAATTTATGAAAAAAGCTCTGTCGAGAGTAAAAAACAAAAGCGTTCCCCCGGTTCCTGCGCCGGACACTTCACAACCGGCGCACTCCTGGCAGCGAAGCTTGGAAATTTCACAAAAGCCATTGAATTGCAACAAAAATCCGCCGATATCTGGAAAAAAGAAAATAACAGAAAAGCAACGGAAGAAGCCGAAAAAAATGCAAAATATTTTGATCTTTGCCGTAAAACAAGCGTAAAATGGTGAAGAAAAATTTGATATTTGTACAAAACAGGTGTATTATATAGGTCGGTACATAGAATTTTTTTAAAAATTTTTAATAAATATAAAGAAAAAGGAGCTAATGGTGACAAACGAAAATGAGATCCGTACAGCGATTGACAATGCCCGTCTGACCACCCGTCTTGCGGTGATCGGCTGGATTTTTTCATTGGCAATGCTGGTCATAACTGCGGTGCTGAATGCTTATCGCGGCGGCAATGTGTTCGGACTGGCGGTCATACCTTTCGGTCTGGCAACGCTTTTCGGTCTGGCGGCAATGATTTACGGTATGCTGGCAACTGCTGCGGCACAGGAAAGTGAAGAAAAAATCCTGCTTGCCCGCCGCCGTGCCAATACCAATGCGCTGGATGTGGAAGAAGACGTCCGATTCACTTCGGGCAGATCTTTTGAAAATTACAGTAAGTTTGCACCTTATGTGCTGGCAATGACAGGCGCAATCATTACGGCACTGGTGCTGTTTTTCTCATGGCGCAGCTGGAATAACACCGGTGCAACCATCACCGGCAGTGCCATTCACTCGGCTTTGATTGCCGCCGTCATGATGTTGTTGAGTGTTTTTGCCGGAGCTTTCTACATCGGACAATCCCGCACGCCTGCTTTCCGCTGGTTGAGAAGTGTCGGCGCAAACTTAATTGCGGCATTTGCTGTTCTTGCGGCGGCGACGATCACTTCTATTTGCTTCCACAGCAATCTCACCTCAGTTGACGGAACTGTTGCAAAAATCGTTTTCTGGATTTTCGCCGTTCTGGGTGCTGAGTTCATCACCAACTTTATTATTGAATTTTACCGTCCGCGCACCATGAAGGAGACGCGTCCGGTCTTTGAGAGCCGTTTGCTTGCGCTCTTTACTGAACCCGGCGGCGTCATGCGCAACATTGCTTCCGCATTGGACTACCAGTTCGGATTCAAAGTTTCCGGAACCTGGCTTTACAGTTTTGCGGAACGTTCTTTCTTCCCCGTCATCATCGGAGCGGGAGCCATTTTCTGGGCATTTACCATGATTCACGAAGTCGGTCCCGATCAGGTCGGTGTCCATGAACGTTTCGGAAAAGTTGTTGAACGCAAACTTTTAACACCTGGAATTTACTTCACACTGCCCCGCCCTTTCGGCAATATCCGTACATTCAGCTGCACCGAACTGCACCGGGTAGTCATCGGAGAAGTCACCGATGACGGCACCGATTCTTCACGCGTGCGCGGCAAGGGCGAAACCAGCCGGGTCGTTCTCTGGACTGAAGAACACGGCAAAACCGACGACAACTTCATCGTTGCAGTTGCGCCCGAAGGCAAACGTTCTCCCGAAACAGAAGCGGCATCCATTTCTTTTGTCCGCATGACTATTCCGATCCGTTACCGCATCCGTCCCGAAGGTGTATTCAGTTACGCCTACGACAATGTTGATGTTCCCAGAACGCTGATGTTCATCGGTGAACAGGCTGCAACCGAATATCTGGCAAGTTCAGATATGATGGCAGTTATGTCCACCGCCCGCAACAAAGCAGAAGAAGCCATGAAAAAACGCGTTCAGTCTCTTGCTGACGCCCGCAATCTGGGTATTGAAGTTGTTTCTCTTACCATTCTCGGTGCGCATCCCCCGGCGGGAGAAGTCGCCCCCGCCTATCAGAACGTGATCGGCGCGATGGAAGAAAAAGAAACCAAAATCCTTGAAGCACAGGCTTATGCCGCCAAGACTCTTCCGCAGTCCGAAGCGCAGGCGCGTCAGTTCATCGCCGACGCCCGTGCCTATGATTACAAGGTCCGCACAGTTGCCGCCGCAGAAAGTGAACGTTTCACCACGCTGCTGCGCACCTACCGGATTATGCCGTCCATGTTCATCCTCAGAAGTTATCTGGAATTTCTGGAACAGGATTGCAAAAACATGCGTAAATTCGTCGTTTCTTCCGGTCTCGGCAATGAGGTGTTCCAGTTCAACTTTGAAGAAAAAGAGCGTCTCGATCTCATTGATACCGACATAACCCAGCTTACAAACAAGAAATAATTAACAAATAAAATATATATTGGAGGTTTTGACAACATGGCAAACGGAAACATTTTCAAACATTGGCCCACAATGCTTCTGGGTCTTGCAGTTTCAGCGATACTGCTGATTGCAGTGTTCTCATTCCAGCTGAACGAAACAGAAAGTGCTGTCGTGACGACTTTCGGACGTCCCGCACAGATTACAGAGCCCGGACTTCATTTCCGCTGGCCCTTCCCCTTCCAGAAAATCTACCGCTTTGATCACCGCGTGCGCTGCTATGAAGGCAGCTCCGGCAAACTTGAAGAAACCATGACCGGCGACGGACACAATCTCCTGGTCGGAATCTATGTCAACTTCAAAATCAAAGATGTGGTCAAGTTTTTCGTGACCTTTGAAGATGTCACCCGCGCTGAAGATCAGCTCAACTCCTTAATGCGCGGCGCAAAGAACACCGCATTCGGTCTTTACCGGGTCAATCAGATTGTCAACACCAATCCCAAAGAAATGCGTCTGCTTGAAATTCAGGACAGAATCAAAAACGATCTGATCCGTCAGACGAAAGATTACGGTATTGAAATTCTTTCTGTCGGTATCAACACCATCAACGTTCCCAAAACTGTCAGCGAAAAAGTTTTCGCCCGCATGATTGCCGAACGCAAACGTGTCGCCGACAAATATATCGCCGAAGGTGAAAGCGAAGCTAGCAAGATCCGTATCAACGCCGACAGTGCCAAAGTCATCAAGCTTGCCGATGCCGAAGCAAAAGCAAAAGAGATCCGTGCCAAAGGCGATGCTGAAGCGGCAAAATACTATGCCGTGTTCAAACAGAATCCGGAACTGGCAAAGTTCCTGCGTAAACTGGATGCTCTGCGCGCCATCATGGCAGGACGCACCACCATCGTGGTTGATACCAACACAGCTCCCTTTGATCTCTTGAAACAGGGTGCTGAAACTCTGAAGAAAACAGCCAAGTAATACGGAGATCAGAGATGGATTCAAATCGGGAAATAAATGAAACAGCATTTGACCGTTCCGGCCGCTATGAAGCGGGTCTGAAATCTCTGGTCAAGTGTCTGCGCTGGGCATTTGCCCTGCTGCTTGTCGGCATCATCGGAACGCTGGTCTATTTTGTCAGCTGGGGCGGCTATTTCAGCGTTGAACCCCAGCAGGCTGTTCTGGTGCTGCGTTTCGGCAAAATCATCCAGACTTTCACCACGGGCGGACACTGGTTCCTGCCCTATCCGGTCAACAAGTTTGTCCGTATCCAGACCAATCAGCAGCTGCTCAATGTGGATTTCGTTGCGCCGACTCTGACCGCCAACGAAGCCCCCAATGCGCTGACTCCGGGCAAAGACAGTTATCTTATTACCGGAGACGCCAACATCGTCCATACCTCCTGGACCGTAAGTTACCGCGTCAGCAATCCGGCAAAATACTACACCACGCTCGGCACGCCTGCGGATCCTGTGATCAACGGACGTATCTCGGGCGATCCTGAATTCAAGGATGCAGACGGCTTCGTCGGCACCCGCGGTCCCGTGACTTTTCTGCGGAACACCTTCCAGCAGGCAGTCATTGAGGCTACTGCGGAGTTCAAAGTGGACGATCTGCTTGCCGCCGGTCAGGGACGTTATGCGGAACTTGTCCAGCGTCTCTTCACCCGTCTGCTGACTGCCGCCGACTGCGGTATCACGGTTGACACCGTGACCCTCAACCGGGTCTATCCCCCCGCTTTCACCAAAGCGGCATTCGACCAGGTAACCGCCGCCAGCACCACCCAGTCCACTTTGCGGAACGAAGCAGAGACCTACCGGGTCAACACCGAAAATGAAACGCTTGCAAAACAGGCGGAAATCATTGCGGCTGCCGAAACCTACCGCAAACAGACTGTGGCAGTCATCAAGGCTGAAACCACTTATTTCAAAAGCATCAACAAAGAATATCTTGCCAATTCCGATACAGTGCTGATGGCACTTTACACATCAGCTCTTACCGAGGCGTTCCAATCTCCGGTTGAGGATAAATTCATCCTGGGTACCGACGGCAAGGGAACCCGCAAAGTCTGGTTCCAGCTGAACCGCGAGAACAAGGTGAAAGCACCGCAAGCTGAGGAGAAAAAATAATGAGCGATATTGATAAAAAACACGATCACAGCTGTTCCTGCGGTCACGATCACAAACACGATCACAACTGTTCCTGCGGTCACAATCACAAACACGATCACAACTGTTCCTGCGGTCACGATCACGATCACGACCATATGGACGGAACCTGTATCTGCGGACACAACCACAAAGAAGAAGGCGGTGTCGGACATGACCGCGCCATGGGCAAGATTTTCTTCGTCCTGTTCGGCGGTATCCTTACCCTCAACTCCTTCATTCTCAACTGGACTATGCCAGATCTGGAGTTCGCCGCAGAGTTGAGCGCACTTCTGGGTGCTTTCATCCTTGCACTGCCCATCATCATCACGGCCGTCAAAGACTTGATCAACGGCAAAGTCTATATGAACGAACTGGTGGCTCTCGCCATCCTCGCGGCACTTGCCAGCGCGGATTTCCAGACTGCCGGTATCATCGCATTCTTCCTGCTGGTGACGATTATCATTGAAACCCGTACCGCCAGCGGCGCTCAGCGTTCCATTGAGGAACTGATCAAATTGACGCCCAACACCGCCCGCCGTCTGGAGGGTGACAAGGAAGTTGAAGTTCAGGCGACTGCCCTCAAAGTCGGCGACCGTATCCGTGTGCGCCCCGGTGAAAACTTCCCGGTTGACGCCAAAATCATTTCCGGAGAAAGTACCGTCAATCAGGCATCCATCACCGGTGAATCCGTTCCGGTTGAAAAGACTGTCGGCAGCGACGTCTTTGCCGGTACGCAGAACCTGACCGGTCTGGTTGATCTTGAAGTTACCAAAGTCGGAGAAGATACCACTCTCGGAAAAGTCAAAGATATGATTCTTCAGGCTGAATCCAGCCGCACCCCTGTCGTCCGTATCATTGACCGCTATGCCGGTTATTATACGCCGACGGTGCTGATGCTTGCGTGGATTACCTGGTGGTTCACCGAAGACATCAATTCCGTTATCGCATTTCTCGTTATTGCCTGTCCCTGTGCGGTTGTTCTTGCCACGCCGACGGCTGTTGTTGCCGCTGTTGCCGCCGCTGCGCGTCTGGGTATTTTCATCAAGAACGTAAGTCACCTGGAACTTGCCAGCAAGATCACCAGTTTCGTGTTTGATAAAACCGGAACTCTGACCGACGGTCTGCTCTCAGTTGTCAAACTGCAGCCTGCCGGCGGTGTTTCTCCTGCGGAACTTCTGAAAACCGCCGGAGCCGTTGAGCGTTACAGCAACCACCCGACTGCCGTTGCCATCCAGAAACTTGCCGCCGAAGCCGGTCTTACTTTTGATGAAGCAACCGACTTTGCCGAAATACACGGACGCGGTGTTTCCGCAACCGTCAATGGTGAAAAAGTCCTGGTCGGCCGTGCCAACTGGATGCGTGAACAGAATCTTGAAATCTTTGATGCCGACACCGCAGAATCCGACGGAATGAGCGTTGTTTACGTTGCCTGCGGCGGAAAAGTCCTCGGCTGGATCGGTTTCAAGGATAAAATCCGCAAAGAGGCTCCCGAAATGCTGTCCGAACTGCGCCGTCAGGGTGTCCGTTACTGTGCAATGGTCACCGGTGACCGCAAATCCGTGGCGGAATCCGTCGCCAAACAGTTGGCCATTGACGAATTCCAGAGCGAATGTCTGCCGGACGGAAAAGTTCTTTTCGTTGAAAACGTCAAACGCAACAGCCGTGTGGCAGTTGTCGGTGACGGTGTCAACGACGCTCCCGCCCTCGCTGCAGGCGATCTGGGTATCGCCATGGGCGCCATCGGAAGTGACATTGCCATCAACAGCGCAAGTATCGCACTGATGACCAATGACCTGCGCCGTATTGCAATGCTGGTTTTCCTCTCCCGCAAATCCCAGATGATTATCAATCAGAATCTTCTTTTCGGAATGCTGTTCGTTTTCGGCGGTATGATCCTCTCAATGGTCGGAGTGATGACGCCGATCTGGGCAGCGGTCCTCCATGCGGGCAGTACTCTGATTATCATTTTCAACAGTGCGCGTCTGGTCCGTACCGGAGAAGAACTCACCCTTGAAGAAAGTGCCGCCGCACAGAATCAGGAAAACAACTAATACTTTTCAGGAGTTTAAGAATACATCATGGCTGAAATCGAACCTGTTGTCAGGGCAGTAGGACTGACCAAAGTGTTCCGGGATTTCTGGGGCCGCCCCAAAGCCCGGGCAGTCAATGACATTGATTTTGAAATCCGTCCCGGCGAAGTGGTCGGCTTGCTGGGTCCCAACGGTTCCGGCAAATCCACCACCGTCAAAATGCTGCTCGGTCTGCTTTATCCCACCGGCGGAAAACTTTCCGTTTTCGGACGCAGTCCCCGCGCAGTTGAAACCAAACGTGAAATCGGATATCTTCCCGAAGAATCCTATCTTTACAAGTATCTGACGGCTGAGGAAACGCTTGATTTCTTCGGTTCTCTCTTTGACCTTTCTGCCGCTGACCGCAAAAAACGCATTGATCAGCTGCTTGAAATGGTCGGTATGGCGCACGCACGCCGCAGACGTGTCGGAGAATTTTCAAAAGGTATGGCACGCCGCATCGGTCTGGCTCAGGCGATGATCAACGATCCGTCGTTCCTCATCCTTGACGAACCTACCAGCGGACTTGACCCGCTCGGCTGCCGCGAAGTCAAAGATTTGATTCTTGCGCTCAAAAAACGCGGCAAAACGGTTCTTGTCACCAGCCATCTTTTAAGCGACGTTGAAGATATCTGCGACCGTGTTATCATTCTCTACGGCGGAAAAATCCGCGCTCAGGGCGAACTTTCTGAACTGCTGACCGTGTCGGATTCCAGCCGTATCGTCACCCCCTCTCTTCCGCCGGAAGCGATGGAAAAAATTCAGGAAATCATCCGCGAAAATCTCCCCGCCGGAGACTTCACCGTGGATCATCCCAGACGTTCTCTTGAAGACTTCTTCCTCAACGTCATCAATACCGCCAAGCGCGACAGTGTTGAAACTGCCGGTGTCGTCAGCGGCGGAAAAATTGCGGATTATCTGGAAAAAGGCGATGAAACCAGCGCCGTTCTTGCCAGCTTGATTGAAGAACCCAAAGCTGCCGAACCGGAAAAACCCGCAGCCGTTGAAGAAAAAGTCAAAAAAGATGACCTCTCAGAAAAACTTGATGACTTAACTGCCGAAGCTGTTCAGGAAAAGCCTGCTCCGGAAGAAACCAAACCGGCAGAGGATCTTTCTGAAGTTGACGCCAAACTTGATGACTTATTGGGGAACAGGAAATGAGGCCCTTTTTCGCCATTGTAAAATTAACCTTCCGCCATGCGCTGCGCTCGCACATCTTTCAGCTGCTGCTGGGGGTGCTGGTCTTTGCGGTACTGTTTATTCCCGGTACCGTCGGCGCTGGCACAGCAAGCGATTTTATCAAGGTGTCACTGCTTTACAGCCTCTGGGCGGTAAGCATCATCCTTGCCCTCTCCTCCATCTGGCTGGGTTGTTTTGTGATGACAAGCGATGTTGACAGCTATCAGCTGCACATGATCGTCTCAAAGCCCATATCCAAAGTCACGATCTGGCTGGGTAAATGGACCGGTGTCAACCTGATAAATCTGCTGCTGCTTGTTGTATCAAGCGTTTTCATCTACGGTATCATCATGTACCGTTACAACAACAGTGATTTTCCGAAAGAGGAACGTGAAAAAATCCGCAACGAAGTCATGGTCGGCCGCCGGGTCTATCCGGCAATGAAACCCGATTATGACATGCTCTCACGCGAAGGACTCAAAAGACGGATACTCCGGCTTCAGAGTCAGGGGGCGAATGTGGATTTAAGTCCCGCCTCTCAGGAAAAAATGCTCAAAGATGTCCGCAGAGAAGTTGTTTCCGGCGACGCAGAAGTAAAAGCAGGACAGCGCAAAATGTGGCAGTTTGCCGGACTTCCCCAAAACCTGGATACGCCGATTTATCTGCGGTACCGTCCCTACATCGGCAAAGTTGCAAGCGAAGATCAGCGCATGACCCGCGTGCTGCTTTATGTGGGTGTTCCGCAGAAAAAAGAGCAGAAAAACAATGCAAACGTTTTCGCTCAGGATGCGGGCAAATCCAATTATGACGTCTATATGATCGCACTTTCTCAACAGCCGGAACAGGTGATGTCCGGAGAATTTCATGAAAAGATGCTCCGTCCCGAGTGGAAAGTTGTCACACCCGATAACACCGTTGTCGTCAGTGTTCAAAACTCCGACCCCTATGGTGCGACTCAGTTCTATCAGCCTGCGGATGGTCCCAAACTGCTCATCAAAGCAACGGGATTCTTTGCAAACTACATGCGTGCGATTTTGATTATCGCTCTTGAACTGATCATTCTTTCGGGTTTTGCCTGCTCTTTCGGCGGCTGTATGTCCATGCCGGTTGCGGTGTTTGTCGAAGTGGGTTATCTGCTTTTCGGCAGTTTCTCCGTCTACATGACCGGTTTGAGTTACATCTCCGGTGCCGCAGACAAGTTCGGTGTATTTGTTGCAAAAATGCTTCTGGTGGTAGTCATTCCGCTTCAGGCATTTGATGTAACAGGAGCCGTTGCCAACGGTGAATTGATCGAATGGTCGTTCCTCTGGCAGCTCGCCTTTTATTTTCTGGTATGCAGGGCTTTGCCGCTGTATCTTCTGTGTATCTGGATCTATCGTAAACGTGAATTGGGGTTGATTGTCCGCAAATGAGTAAATTCCGCACATTGGTTATGTTCACGGTTCTGGCGGCGGTCACACTGGTACTGCTGCTGGGAGTCAACCGTTTTGAGAAGCGCCTGGATGCTCAGGTTGCTGAACACAAACTCCGTTTTACCGGAGAAATCCGCAATGCACCGCCGATGGTAATTTTCACCACCGTCGCCCTTGGCAGTTTCCGCGGCATCGTCGCGGACTTGCTCTGGCTGCGTGCCGGTGCACTTCAGGAAAAAGGCAACTACTTTGAAATGGTTCAGCTCGCCCGCTGGATCACCGATCTGCAGCCGACTTTTTCCGGAGCAACAGCTTATCTTGCCTGGAACATGGCGTACAACATATCTGTCACCTGTTCCAGTTTTGCCGACCGCTGGCGTTGGGTCAACGAAGGTATCCGGCTCATCCGCGATCAGGCGATGTACTACAATCCTGAAGACCCGATCATCTACAAGGAACTGGCGTGGATTTTTTCTCACAAGCTGGGCAACATTCTTGATGATGCCAACTTGTATTACAAGAATCAGCTGGCAATCCAGATGGCGGGAATCGTCGGTTCCGGCGGCAATCCGGATTGGGAAACACTGGCTGCCGCCCCCGGCAGTGAACGGGATTTCCTGAAAAAGTATCCCGAAACACATGCCGTTTGGAAAGCCGCCGCCTCTGCCGGTTACCAGGATTACGCCATGCTTTTCAAGGCTTTTGAAGGCTCTGCCCCTGAACTGCCGCAGAATTTTGCCGCACAGTTGGGCAGCAATCAGAAACTCAAAGACGATCTGCGCAATTATTTCCGTGCAGAGCTGCTGCGTCAGAAACTTAAACTTGATCCGGCACGCATTGTCAAAATCAACAAAAAATACGGTCTTCTGGACTGGCGTGTGCCGGAATCCCAAGCTATTTACTGGGCGACAATGGGCGCTGAAAAAGCTCCCGGCGGACACGATTTATCCTGCGACAGAATCGTTACTCAGGCATTGTATGAATCTTTCAGAGCGGGACGTCTCATGATGGTTGACGAAAAGAATTTCGGCAGTATCATCGTCGTTCCCAACCTGGCACTGGTTGACAGTGTTTTTGATACGTTTGTCGAAACTCAGAAAGTTCATGACGGAGAAAAGAATTTTTACTCCACTTTCCGCAGTGCGCGTATCAACTTCATGAAAGAAGCCGTCACCATTTTGTATAACTACGGCAAATTCAAAAAGGCCGCAGAATATTACAAAAAACTTGAAGACGAAGACGGCAAACAGAAAGAGGGCAGTCTTGAAAAGTTCATCATGGCGCAGTGGGCGGAAGATGTCCGCGATGCCGGTGTCAAAAAGGCAAGTGAAATCATCAGCGGCTTGATTTTCCGCAGCATCAGTTATCTGGTTTATAACGATCATGATGCGGCTGTTGCCAACGAAAGAATCGCCCGCTATATTTACAAGAGTTATATGTCTGACATGGGAGACAGCGAACGGACAAAGCTGCCGCCCTTCAATGAAATGAAGAAAAATGTCCTGGAAAACTGCATCCGGGTATTTCCGCCTGCCATGGTTGAAGTACTCAAGGCAAAGATAGCCGCTGAACAGGCGGAGTCCGCTATTGATGAGAAGTTTTCGGACCAACGAAAGCGAGTAAAATAAATTGCACGAGTGGATTGTATTTATTACAAGTATAATCATTGCCATCGTAACGTCTCATATCTGTTCTCTGCTGGAAGCGGCGATTTTGAGCTTGTCCCCGAGTCAGCTTGCAACGCTCCGGCAGAATAATCCCCGGAACGGACGGCTTGTTGCCGCCATGAAGCGGGATATCAACAAACCGGTCGCTGCCATTCTGATTTTGAATACGGCGGCAAACACCATCGGTGCAACGATTGCCGGTGCAAGTTTGAATCAGATTTTTCATGGAAAATACATGGGAATTTTTTCCATTCTTTTCACGCTTGTCATTGTTCAGTACTCTGAAATTCTGCCCAAAACACTCGGCTGCCGTTTCAACATCACCATCATGAATACTGCGGCAATTCCGCTGCATATCATGACAATCATTTTAAGTCCTCTGATCAAATTATCTCATCTCCTGAACCGTCCGTTTGAGCGCAAACAGGTCAAACACACCAGCACAACTGAAGAAATTTCGGCTCTGGCGGCGATGGCGCGCAGTACGGAGGCAATTTCAAGCCGTCAGGAGCGCATTATCAGCATGGTACCGAAACTCTCTGAAAAAACGGCATTGAAAGTCATGGTTGAAGCTGAGAGCATCTCGTTTTTTGATTCGGATACTACGGTTCAGGAGGCAATCAACTCTTCAGGAAAAGACTACCACACCCGTTATCCCGTCTGTGCGGATAATGATATCAACAAGGTATTGGGTTATGTCAACTTCAAAGAGCTTGTTGTAACCGATCTGAACCACCCGGGTTCCATGAAAATCACCGAAGTCATGCGTCCCATTGACTTTGTTGATCCGGACAACACTGCTGCGGAACTTATGGACAGTTTCGCAAGTCAGCACAGTCACATGATGATCGTCCGTGATCCCGCAACCGGACAAACCCTCGGACTGGTCACACTTGAAGATATCATTGAAGAACTTTTAGGAGATCTGGATGACGAATTTGACGCGCTGCCCCGTACATTTTATTCTCCAAGCGAATCTCTCTGGGTCGTCGGCGGCGGTGTTTCCATGATTCAGATTGTCCGTGACACCCATCTGGATATTCCCGGCAGGGCGGAGCCCGTCGGTTTCTGGCTTGCCCGCGAACTGGATGCACAACTGAACAGAGGTCCGAAGTCCGGAGATATGATCCGGGTCAAAAATGCGGAGTTCTATGTTCGCAAAGTCCGCCGCAACCAGGTATGGGAACTGAACTTGAAACGTGCCAAACAGGATTGAAAATGAAAATTTATTCACATTTTTCCCGCCTTGCGGCAGGATTCTTATTTTTGCTGTTTCTCTGCGGCTGTGTCAATTTTGAATACACCGGCAGAGAATTTGCCCCGTTGAAACAGGGAATCGTTCCCGCCTGGTATCAGAGCAAAAAACAGCTGCCTTCCGGCAGATACACAGTCATCGGCAGAGCCGTCATTGAAAGCGGTCTCAAAGCGGACATGGAGGATCTTCAGGAACGTCTGCTTGAAGAAGCCGCCTCCCGCGGTGCAGATGCCGTCTGTCTGGTTTCCGCTGAAACAGTTTACAAAGGCTTGTATGCAGACGACGCCTATTATACGGGACCGTCTTCAAACTGGACCATGCCTTTTAATCTGACGCCGGACGGTGCGCCCATTCAGACAAATCTTGAGGGAGAACGTGTCACACAGAACGCTGACCGCACCACTTTTGCCGGAGAACGCGGTGCCGCCAAAAGACTCATCGTCAAAGTCCTCTTTCTCAAAGATAAGGCAGAACTGGAAAAATTCCTCTCAAAACGCAAAGAATATCTGGATAAGCTGATTCAGTCCCCCGCACCTGCCGCCGCAAAAGAATCTGCTCCGGAGAAAAAATAATTTTATTGAGTTATTCCGCTTTCTGTGCTATATTATGGCGGTGTATTGAAAATTTTAAACCTGAGGTACAGCTTTGAAACTTGAACATATCAGAAACTTTTGCATTATTGCCCATATCGACCACGGCAAGTCCACCCTTGCCGACCGTATGCTTGAAATTACCGAAACTGTCGCAAAACGCGATCTTCAGGAGCAGTTGCTGGACGGTATGGACCTGGAGCGTGAACGCGGTATTACCATCAAATCCCACCCTGTGCGTATGCAGTATGATCCGGGCGATGGCATTACCTATGAACTTAACCTTATTGACACTCCCGGACACGTTGACTTCACCTACGAAGTCAGCCGCAGTCTCTGTGCCTGTGAAGGTGCGATTCTTTTGATTGATGCCACTCAGGGCGTTCAGGCGCAGACCGTCGCCAACATCAACCTGGCGATTGCTCAGAACTTGAAAATCATTCCCGTCATCAACAAAATCGACCTGCCCGCCGCCAATCTGGAACTTTGTTATGAACAGATGGAAGAAATTCTTGCCATCCCGCGCGAAGAGGCTCTTTCTGTCAGCGGCAAAACAGGTGCAGGTGTTGCTGAACTTCTGAAAGAAGTCATCAAGCGCATTCCGCCCCCGGAAGAAACCACCGAAGAGGGAACAGCGGCTCTGATTTTTGACTCCCAGTATGATACTTTCCGCGGTGTTGTCAACTTTGTCCGTGTCCGTCGCGGCACCTTCAAGCGCGGAACGAAAATCAAACTTTTCAGCAACGGTATTTCAAGTGAAATCAAAGAAGTCGGCGTTTTCAGCCCCCAGATGCAGCCCTGCTCTGAACTTAAAGCCGGCAGCGTCGGCTATCTGATTCCCAATTTGAAAAGTCCCGCAGATACCCGTATCGGTGATACCATTAC
>JAZQYS010000102.1:0-1679 GCA_045633645.1 Victivallaceae bacterium
GCTTTTGCTCCGACTTCCTTTGCTTTTCGGAAATAGACTTCCGGCAGATTTCTTGCATCATAGCTCCAGCAGGAGTGCAAATGCAAATCATAAACAGAATATTGAGAATCCATAAAAATGCCTTTCACTGTAATGGGATTCCGTAATATAATCATTCCAGATAATAAATTCAACTTGAATTGAAAATTTTTTTGATTCATAGGGCTTTATGTGAGAATATAAAAAAAATATATATTTCATCTTGAAAAAATAAAAGTTGGATGTATAGTAACAAAGACTCAGATGAAACATGGTGAACCCCGTGAGATCCGGGGGCTGTCCCGCAACTGTAAATACCTTATCAGGTATGAGTCAGAGCCCATACTTCTGAGATATAATCCTGTAAATTGTGCGAGAGACACAAGGGGTATCAACATGACATTATTGTCCACTATTTCTGTCCGCTGCGTTCGCAGATTCACCCTTATTGAATTATTAGTTGTGATTGCAATCATTGCAATTCTGGCCGGAATGCTTTTACCTGCCCTTAACAGTGCAAGAGAGAAGGGCAGAAGTGCCCAATGTATGAACAACCTGAAACAGATCACAACGGCATTTGTCCTTTATTGCAATACTTATGATGACTGGCTTGTTCCTATGGGAAATGATAATGTCCGCTGGTGCGGAACTCTTGAAAATGGAAGCTATTCATCCAAGGGCGGTTTGATGGAATTCCTTACAAAAGGGATCAAGGCATGTCCGACTTTATTGCAAAAATTCAATTCAGGCGATGCTGCAACGATGAATACCGGATGCGGGGGATATGGCTATAATAAACTGATTGGCGGAGAACTCGTTTATGGATCATCAGCAGTTGTTCCGATTGCCAAGTTGACACAAGTTCAATCGTCAACAAAAACAATCGCTTTTTCTGATGCGATCCAGTTCGATTCTTATACAAGAAAGCCTATCGAGATGTTTTACATCAGCCCTCCAAAAGGGGAATATTGGGGATATCCTTATGATTGTTATCCGGATATCCATTTCCGTCACACGAAACGGGCAAATGTCGCTTTTGTTGACGGACATGTTCATCCGGAACGGTTAACAGTCTCTCAACAGGGAGCTTACAGCGCTGCAGAGAATTTGACAATTTATTTTGTTGGCTGGTTCGGGACTTCTCTGGAAGATGCACAAACCTATTTTACCTTGAAGAAATGAGGCTTTGAAATGCTGTTCGGTTTACAGAAAATGACATTGTTGGATTACCCTGGAAAAGTGGCTTGCACAATATTTTGCAGCGGCTGTAATTTCCGGTGTCCGTTCTGTCATAATCCGTCATTAGCAAAAGGCGATGAAAGGCTTTTGGATTACAGCTTTGCAGAGATTCTTTCTTTTCTGGAAAGCAGAAAGCATAAACTTGATGGGATCTGTATTACCGGGGGGGAACCATTGTTACATAAAGAAATAATAGATTTGGCTTGTGCTGCAAAAGAAATGGGGTTTCTGATAAAGATTGATACCAATGGTTCTTTTCCGGATCGCCTTCAGGAAATTGTAAGAAATAATATTGCTGATTATATTGCATTGGATATCAAGAATTCTCCGGAAAAATATGAGATAACTACCGGAAGAAAAATGCTTGAGCAGGTTAAAAAAAGTGTGGCTTATCTTTTGCAGGAGCATGTCGAATATGAATT
>JAZQYS010000103.1:0-2951 GCA_045633645.1 Victivallaceae bacterium
GAAAAACAAAGCTGACGGTTGTTGACACGTTTGCCCTTTTCATCCATTGAAAACCATTCGGGATGAATTTTAAAATAATCCTGTGTTTTGATCCATTTTTCAGGCGGATTGATCCATTTGCCTTTGAATCCGGGAATGACACGGCTGAGAATGTGGCTTGCTCCGGAAAGCAGAGGTTTCTGAAAAATTCCCGGGTTTTGCCGCTGAACATCAGACGGCAGAGCTTTGAGCAGATTATTCTGACGGTTCCGGTAATTGTAGAGATAGGCGGTCAGTTTATCAGGATAAAAATAATTCATCAGCGCCCGGGTTGAAAAACTGTATCCAGTACGCCAAACGCCTTCTTTGAGCGTTATGGTCTTCATTCGGGGAATGAAATTGTCTCCGTAAGCATTCAGCCAACGGCAGTTGAGTTGATTTTCGAGCAGTTCATAAACCGCATAAAGATTGCCGTGCGTTCCTGCTCCGTAAAGAAAAAGATTGCCGTCTTTGGTCTGGATGACGGATTCCTGATCTTTAAGAATTCTGCTCAAATCATCTTTTCCGAGAAGTTTTTTTGCTTCAGCTGATATGCCGAGATAAATCGTCTTTTTGCTCAGACCTGTACGGAAATCTTTTCCGCAAATCTTTTTCAGGTGAGTCCGCAGTTCGCTGAGGGCAAATTGATCTGCTTTTCCTGCGTCCGGTGCGGAAAAAATCGTGTAAAGCGGTTGACCGTCTTGACATAAAATCAAATCTGCGCAACAGACAAGAGGAAAAAAGAACAGAATAACACTTGTTATTGTCAAAAATTTCTTCATTTCATGTTCCGTTTTTTTAATTATTTACAACAGTAAAATCAGCTGCGCCAAGGATACCAGTGGGTTTGTTGTAGAAATAAGCCTGATTGCGGTCCCGGGCAAAGCTGGTTCCATCCAGATGGCTGAGAACAGTTTTTTGTTGTCCCTTGTGAACAAACATTCGGGTTGAATGATTGATGTTATCAACATTATCACGCAGAACAGTACCAGTCCAATGAACGGCGATCTGAGCATAGGTTGTGCTGACTGTTTCACAAAACATACCGCCGAAAGCAACCACTTTTGACGCCTGTTTTACCCGGCTTAATTTGCCGCCGAAGGTATAAGGAATATTGCCGCTTTCAGGAAGCTGCAGCAAGAAGCGGTTGAATCCGTAGGTGAAATAGTTTTTGCGTCCCGTATATTTTTGAAAACTGGCAATTCCCTGTTCAAATATACGGCTGGGACATCCGAGAAAAACTCCTTTTTGCGAACCGGCATACGCGTAAAGCGCATACATGTGCGTTTGATAATTGCTCCCGCGGCTGTCAACCGGAAAATAATCCCTGCTGTCATTGATATACATTGCAAGGATTGTTCCTATTTGCTTGGATGAATTCACGCATGAAGACTCCCGGGCTGTTTCCCGAGCCTGCTGAAGTGCCGGCATTAACATCGCCGCTAAAATTGCGATGATTGCGATGACAACGAGAAGTTCAATCAAGGTAAAAAAACTTTTTCTTTTCATCCCGGAGCTTTCCTTTCTTTTATTTTACTTTCAACTCAAATGTAAAATGATATTCTTTTTCATCCAGAGCATATTGCGGCAAAGTCTGAGGACCGCATGAACCTGTTCCCAATCCGCGTTGGGCAAGATCCAGATACAGGAATGTTTCTTTGCGCTTTTTCAATTTACACTGGTGACGGGCCGCAAAAAGATCTGCCGTGCTGTAATGACTTGCACTGAACTCAAAAGATTTTTCTGAAGAAATGCAAACAGCTGTTCCGGAACGGCTTAATGTGACAGATTCCACACAGCTTCTGTTGCCGTTTTCCTGAGGAACGATATAAGTGTCTTCATACATATTTGTCACTGTTGTCTGATACAAGCCGATTTGAGCAGAACGGTTGCGGTCTGAATAATTTTCCCACGGACCGCGTCCGAAATATTCAACTTGTTCAAATCCGGGCTGAAGTTCGGCAGATACACCGATTCTCGGCATGGTCGGGAATTTTTCAGGCAGAAAATAATCCTGTTCAAAAACAAAACTTCCGCTGCGTTTTGCTGTAATCTTTTGAACAAAACAGACAGGCATTTTCGGATTTTTTCCAACCAAAGTCCGGGTGATAACAACATTAGGCTCCCCTTTGCCGCCGCAGGAAACTTTGAGTTTGACTGTTTTCAAGTCATCCAATCCTGCTTCAAGCCATTGATAAAGAGGTTTCCAGCTCTGCACGACACCGCGGATACCGTCATTATCGGTTCCGGCACGGAAAAGATTTATTTCAAAAAGCTGATCGGCAAGTTTTTTACCGTCTTTTTCAAGTGCGGCACTTCCGCTTTGAGTATCAATGACAACAGCAGATGAACCGTTTTTCAAAACAACTTTATTGCGGCGTTTTTCCAGTGCAGGAGCCGTTGTTTTTTCTTCGCAATCAGGAGCGCGCAATTCCAGAAGTCGGGTTACATCAATCTGATCGTGTGCCAGAAGTGTTCCTTTATTGCCCCAGGGCGTATTTTCTTTGAGGACAAAAGAAAAGTTGATAAAAGCTTTTTTTCCGGTAAAACCTTTTTTCAAAGCAAGCGTAAAAGTCATGCTTTCCTGCGGCGCGACATTTGAAAACTCTTGAACACTGCCGTTGTCAACGGGAACGCCGTCAATTTCCAGAGTCCAGCTGCCGCAAAGGTCTGAGAGGAAAGTGAAATTCCGGTCATTTTTCAAACGGAATTCCGGAGTTTTACCATCGGTAAGAGACACTTTGACCGGCTGGACCAGGTGACGGAATTCATACATTCCCGGATGTACTCTGCCGTCAGCAGCAACCATGCCGTTGCAGCAGAAATTAAAATCGTGCAGCTCTTCGCCGAAGTCTCCGCCGTAACACAGCATATCTTTACCGTTCTTTTTAACAAGCAGTCCCTGATCGATCCAGTCCCAGATGAAGCCGCCC
>JAZQYS010000104.1:0-2423 GCA_045633645.1 Victivallaceae bacterium
TTGCCGGAACTGGACTTACCCGTGTTGCCTATACACCGAAATACCGCGGTGCAGATGAGTTGGCAAGAGTGATCAATGCTACTGTTACCTCCAGTGCCGGTGCGCTTTTCATCAACGATGAAACCAACACCATCATCTGGAGAGATCAGGATACTTCAGCCAAACGCACTCTCGCCTGGCTGGAAAAACTCGATCGTCCTCTCCCGCAGGTGCGCGTGCGTGTCAACTATTATGAACTGCGCGACAGCGATCTCAAGGACTGGGGATTTGATTACCTTGCCTGGAAAAACGGTCCCGGCGTCAATTTGCTCAATCTCGGATACAATACCGGTAAGATGGTCGTTGATGAAGTTCTTGAAGGCGTTCCTTATGCCTTTTCAAGCAGCTGGGGTCTCGGCGGATTTTTCGCAGCTCCCCAGTTTGATATGAGTTTCATCCGCTGTCTGAAACAGTCCGGAAATGCCAACTTTGTCGGAACCAGTTCTCTGCTGATGATCAATACCCCTGTCGGCAGCAAAGCTGATCTTGCCGCTCTGCGCCGTTATCAGTCTGCCAATCCGACCAAGGCTCCGTTTATCTACCGGACCAGTATGACTCCGGAATATCAGAATATCCAGAAAAATACTCTCGGACGTACCTTTGTCGGAAAGAGCTTCTACGAAGATGCTGACGGTGTCATGCATACCAATCCCCCGCAGCTGGAACTTCAGGTTCTCAATCCCATCGTCTGTGCGGCTAAAAAAGGTGATGCCAAGTCCGGCGGCGTTATTTTTGATTACTCTCTCTACCTCAAAAGCGTTGTTGAACGCGGCAACACCGGTTCTGAACTGAGCAACTCCGCACTGTTTTCCGGTGCAGTTACCCTCGGTTTCGGCAAGGAAAAAATCCTCGCCGTCTATGAAAAAGAAAACGACGTTGAACAGACGATTGGTCTGCCCGTTCTCTGCCGTATTCCGATTCTGAAATATCTTTTCAGCACCGTTACCTCCATCAAAGAACGTACCTACATCGCTGTCACTGCCGAAGCTTCTTATGTTGATATTGAAGCCAAAGAGCAGGCTTTCAACGCCGACAGCATTGCAACCGGAATTGACCGCCGCATTGAAAATCCTTTCCGCAGTGAAAAGGACAACAAGGCTGTCAAAGGCAAAAAGTAATTGACTGGAAAGGTTTTAAATAATGAATAAGTTGAATTTGTCCCTTATCTTTGCCGGAGCAGTCATGCTGGCAGTTCCTGCTGCCGGAGATACTGTTATCACTCCTCAGGCAATTCCCGGCGTCAGCCGTGCTGACAATCATCAGCCCACCGGCAGCTATGCGCCCTCCAATGTTCAGGCTCAGTTGAAAATCAACGTTGCCGACAAGACCAAAGTCATCAACGTTATCCGCAACAACAGCGATCCCTTTGTGATCACCAAAGCCTATACGCTCAAAAACGCAGATCCCTATGCTGTCCGCAGCTATCTTGAAGCGGCAGTCGGTGCAAGAAGCGTCAACACCAGTCCTGCTCAGGTGACGGCTGTCAAGTTCAGTGACGGCGTTGGAGCCATTCTGGTTTCTGCTGAAGAATACCGTTTCTCTGATTCCGAAAACGGCAAAGGCATTGATGGTATTGTTGCCTCTCTGGACCGTCCCGGATTGACCTTCTTCGCCGATGCGGATGCTCATTTGTACTTCCCCCGTATCAGCAGAGCCTCCAATCTGCGCGATATGCTCATGAAAGTCGGTTCCTCCGAACTGGATCCCCAGTTTGCCATTGCTCCCGGAACTGTCACCGTTGATGCCGAGCTCAATGCCCTGGTCGTCAAGGCGAGCAAATGGAATTGGAACGATATGCTGACCATGCTCAAGCAGTATGACCGTGCCATCCCCGAATTCAAAGTCACTTACCGCGTTATTGAAATTTTCGCTGAAAACGATGACCGTATCGGTGTGGACTTCCAGAGCTGGAAAAACAACGAGGGTGTGGATCTCTTCTCTACCGGAGTCGTTGCCCGCCGCAATTGGGGAACTTTCTTCTCCAGTGCCATTGAAAACAGCAAAAATAACCGTACTTCCTATTGGAACTTCAATCCCAAGTGGAATACCCGTTACCTGGATTTCATGACCTCCATCGGCAAAGCCAAATGTCTTGCCCAGGGCGAACTGGTCGTGCAGAACCGCCAGTCCTCCGCTATCCAGGTCAACTCCGGTTTCTTCTATGACCGCACCTACTACACCGCCGGCGCAAAAACCATCGCTGAAGGCTGCACTGAATTTACCTATACTGATATCAATCCTGATACAATCTTGCGTGAATCCACTGCAAAGATCATGCCGTTGCACAAACTCAATGCCGGACTTGCCGATGCCGGAGTCAATGCCTTCATGACCAAGGCCGGTTACACCATGCGTGTCATGGGAACCCAGGTCGGAACTGCCAC
>JAZQYS010000105.1:0-1387 GCA_045633645.1 Victivallaceae bacterium
AAATTCAATACGGTCGGCACCAACATAGCGGAGAAAGCGACCGATATTTGGAACATTGCCAACCATCTTTTCGGATACTTCAAACCCCACGAATACGGCTTGGTTATTCTGCCGATGACGGTGGTCAAGCGTTTTCACGACTGCCTGTTGCCAACGCACACAGCGGTGCTTGAAACCTTTGAGAAAGTGAAGGAATTGGCGGTCATCGACGGATTTCTTACCAGAGCCTCCGGCTACCAGTTCTACAACACCAGCAAGTTCACCTTTGATACGCTGCTGGCTGATCCGGATAACATCGAAGCCAACTTCAGGGATTACCTTGCAGGGTTCTCCCCCAACGTTCAGGATGTGCTGACCAAGTTCGATTTTGACAACATCATCCACCGCATGGTTGAAAGCAACTCGTTGTATCTGACCATAAAGGAGTTCAACTCAGACAAAGGTTATCTGGGACCGGAGAAGATCAGTGCCGTGGACTGCGGATACATTTTTGAAGATCTGGTCAGACGCTTCTCTGAATCCTTCGGCGAAGAAGCCGGAGCGCACTTCACCAGCCGGGACATCATCTATCTGATGACCGATTTGTTGCTGTCGGACGCTGATTTGAGTAGCGAAGGCAACGTGACCGTGTACGATATGACCATGGGCACCAGTCAGATGCTCTCCTGCATGGAAGAGCGGATACATGCCCTCAACTCTGAAATGGAAGTCACCTGCTTTGGGCAGGAGTTCAACCCTGCGACCTTTGCCATCGCCAAGGCTGATATGATGATCCGGGGTGGTGATCCCAATAATATGCGTTTCGGTGACACCCTGTCTGATGACCAGTTCAAGGGGTTCACTTTTCAGTACTGCATCTCAAACCCGCCCTTCGGCATTGACTGGAAGCGGGAGCAGAAGGCTGTTGAAGCTGAACACGCTCTGGGCGATGCCGGACGCTTTGCACCGGGCTTACCCAAGATCTCTGACGGACAGCAGCTCTTTATGCTCAACGGACTTTCAAAACTTTCTGCTGACGGTAAAATGGCGATCATTCAGAATGGTTCTCCGCTGTTTGCCGGGGATGCGGGGAGCGGACCCTCCAACATCCGGCAGTACATTCTTGACAATGACTGGCTGGATGCGATCATTCAGCTTTCCACCGATCAGTTTATGAATACCGGCATCAGCACCTACATCTGGATTCTGAACAAAAACAAGCCTGCTGAGCGCATGGATAAGGTGCAGCTGATTGATGCCTCACACTGCTTTGAAGCCCGCCGTAAATCCATCGGAACCAAGCGTAATGACATTACTGATCTCTGCCGTGAGCTGATCGTTACGGCATACGGTGAGTTTCAGGATGGCAAGATCTACGGCGACAAAGCCGGTGTTTACTGCCAGAGCA
>JAZQYS010000106.1:0-1303 GCA_045633645.1 Victivallaceae bacterium
TACATCAACAAAGCCAAACCCGGTTCAGATTACTGTTTCTCACCGACCTGTACCGACTCTCTCCACGAACTTCTCAAAAAGGATTACGGCACGCTTGAAAAACTCAACGCCTCCTGGAAGAGTTCTTTCAAAAATTGGAAAGATGTCAAACCCATCGTCCTGAAAAACGCCGTCAAAAACGGACAGGCCGCCCGCTGGATCGACCACCGCCGCAATATGGATAAAGTATGGACTGATTTGACAGCATTCCGTATCAAAGCCTTGCGTAAAATCAATCCGCACGCCGTCTGGTATGTGCAGAATCTTCACTCTTCCTACACTTCAAATGACAGTTTCAGCGGCATTGATTTTGAACAGCTCTTCGGCTGCGATCTGGGCGCCGGAGCCATGCCCGAATCCTATATCAATGCTTTCACCAAGAAAGAAAACCGTTTTGCCAACTCCCAGGGCGGTTCCATGTGGCCCCCCTGCGGCGGACTCGTGGACGATCCGGAGCTTGCCTCCATCCGCACCAGCAGAGTTATCTGGCAGGCGATGCTCCTCGGACAGCGCAACTGTCTGTACTATCTCCACAACTGGATCAACCACGGCGTCATTCTGTTCTGCGATATTTTCATGGTCTATCCTGACTTGACCATCTCTCAGGAAGGCAAAGCTCTGGCTCAGGCGATGAAAACTGCCCATCAGGGTATCGACAAATTGATTCTGGGTTCAAAAACGGATGATTCCGGAATTGCCATGCTCTACTCCAGAGCCTCTGAACACGCCTGTACTTACTGGCAGGCTTTCCACAAAAACACGATGCCTGAAACACTCAATCCGCGTTATCAGCAGTTTGAATTTTTCGTTCCGGCTATTGATGCTTCAAGCAGAGGATTTTCCTCCATTGCAAGCAAAATGCTTCAAGCGGGTGCATTAAAAGAAAACAACACCCGTCTGCTGATCCTGCCCTTTGCCCAGAGCATTCCCCCGCAGGATGTCAAAATCATCCGTGAATTTGTCAAAAACGGCGGCACTGTTATCGCAGACTTCCGTCCGGCAGTCAGTGACGGGCACGGCGCGTTTGCAAAATCCGGACTGCTGGATGATGTTTTCGGTATTAAACAGAATACCGATTGGAACTTCAAAGTCAGAAAAGCCAATGTTATCATCAACTACAACGGCAGCAGACTTAATCTGAAAAATGCTCTGGTCGGAGACAGCTTCAAAGTCACAACAGCAAAAGTTTTCGGCAAAGCCGGAAGTACCCCCGTCATGCTTGAAAACACCTGCGGTAAAGGTAAAGCAATTCTGCTCAACTTCA
>JAZQYS010000107.1:0-2540 GCA_045633645.1 Victivallaceae bacterium
CATGGCTACGATCCGACTTTATTCCGGACGGCTCTCAAAATAAATACTTCCCGCAGCTCCGTCCATGGTCTGAACCATTGAAGAGGGTTTGTACTTGACCTGAGTGATTTTGATGTGGAACAATGTGAATTTGGTGTTGTCATCCATATCATTGGCTCCGTATTCACCGCCGAAAACAGCAGAACGGGTGTAGCCGCCTACCAGGTGCTGTTCAACGATCAGATTGGGACAGCGCCGCAGTTTGATTGCCTGCTGAACCGGAATATAAGCGGACAAGCGGTAATCGTTTGAAAATTTCCACGTTGCATTGACACTTGAAGACCAGTCTCCCTGCCATGTGGTTACTTTGCCGTCATATTTGGTATGGGAACGCGCGATAAAATCGTTGTTGTCTCCCGTATACTGCGCCTCTGCCGTACCCCATTGTTTGAGCTGATTCAAACAGGTGGTTGCCTTGGCGGTTTCACGCGCTTTCTGCAGAGCCGGCAGAAGCATTGCCGCCAAAATGGCGATAATGGCAATGACAACTAACAGTTCTATAAGGGTGAAGGAATATTCCTTCACCCGCCAGCTGGCGGGACACTGGGCGTTGCTCTTTTTCTGATGTTGTTTCATAGTTGAAATCTCCTTATTTTCGGGGTTGTTGTTATTTAAACCGGTAAATTATTTGAAATTGAAACCTTGCCTTTTTGCGTACTGCCGCGGATGAGAATCCGCGGAGAAATCAAATATTCTTTTGCCTCCTGTTTTTCAAAAATGGCACTGCGTATCAAGTTCAGCAGACAATCGCTGATTTGCATGGTGTCCTCTGATATGGTACTCAACGGAGGCACCAGTGCCGTTGAGAAATCCAAATTGTCAAAGCCGATGACGGCAATGTCATCAGGAATTGAAAGTTTGTGTTCTGCCGCATATCCGTAAACGCCCAGCGCAAGCATGTCGCAGACGGTGAAAATTGCGGTAATCTGCGGGTCCAGTGAAAAAAGTTTTTCAGTCTGCATGTAACTGCCCTGACCGCAGTATTCCGATTCGGGAACTTCCGCCATGGATAAGCGGATATTGCGGTGCTTTTCAGCATACATCTTTGCGCCGTTGTAACGCCGGGCAAAACAGGCTTGCGGATAATTTAATTGAGTTGTAAGTACGCCGATATGCGTGTGTCCGCAGTCCTCCGCCAGATGGCGGATTGCGGCGAAACCGGCCTCTTCGCAGTTGCCGATAATTGAGGGATAATGAGAACTGGGCATATTGACAACAATACCGCCGCAGTCGGGATAACGTTCAAGAAGTTCATCAAAAACCACATTCATCTGCCGGGAATTGATAACCACGATGCAGTCCGGGTGAAAAACACTTTCGCGCGCCTGTTCAGGAGAAATGAATACATGCGTACTGACACATGCCGCACCGAGTGCTTGCGTCACCTGTCTGAGAATTTTTGAAAAAACAGGCGTTGAAATGGTACTGACATCCGCGAGAAAGAAAACATTTTTGCGGAAATAGGGATTACCGGCGGCCCGGGGATTGACACGTACACAACGTCCGTGTTCACCGATAACCAGATCGCGGTCACGCAGATAAGAGAGGATACGTTTCACGGTCGCCGGACAAACTGAAAACATCTCCGACAAGCGTGAAATAGAAGGAAGCGAGTCTGTATATGTGCCGTTGGCAATCTCAGATTCAAGCTGTCTTGCGATCTTTGCAAATTCCCGCGCCATTGTGTTTCCCCATGATTCATACTTGGCTAACCATGTTAATATACATGACGATTTTTATTTTTTCAAGAGCCGGAAACAAAAAAACACCGCCGACAAATCCGGCGGTGTTTTTTGTCAACCCTTTTTCTATTGATTGAGACGTTCAACTTTCACATAATCAAAGCGGATCTCGCCCGGACCTGCTTCGCGGATAAGCAGATAATATTTGTGGAAATCTTTGCGTTTGGCAAATTCAATCACATACCGCTGAACTCCGGAGTCTCCCGGGGGCGTGGCGATACGGGAATTGGCATTTTCAAGAGGAACAGGATTGCGCAGAACCACCGTCCAGAAGCGTTCACCGAACTGTTTCATCCGCATATCAACGGTAAAACGGAAACGTGTTTTGGCAGGTCCCTTCCAAACCTCTTCCGGAAACTCCAGACGGGCGTTGCCGCCGGGGTGCTGATAGAAGCCGTTTTTGAGCGCAACTTTTCTGCCTTTTTCAAGATGGGTCATAAAGGGACAATCTTTCATGGGGTTGAGTGACTCATAAACCACCTGAGTTGCCGTTTTTTCAGGAACGGAGAAGACTCCCTCAAGAACTTTTCCGGTTTTGCCGTAGAAATTGCGGGGCGTGATACGGACCATATACTGTTTACCTGCTTCAAAGAAACCTGCAGAAAGTTCTACTGAAACAGTTGTGCGCTGATCGGGGTCTTTCATGAATCCGCCGTATGTTTCACGGGTGGAGAAACTTTCCCACTTGCCGGACTTGTCTTTTCTGAAAAGGTTGAGCGTATAGATAAACACGCCGTCCTTGCATTTTGCTTCGGGGAA
>JAZQYS010000108.1:0-1772 GCA_045633645.1 Victivallaceae bacterium
GATTTCTCTCTGACCACTACGACCCCTCATGCAAAACGCTGAGATTGTCGGAGTCTGTCTATGATTCAAACAGTCTTTCAGCCATCGGCGTCGCCTGTCACGAAGCGGGACACGCCATTCAGCATGCGACAAATTACGGTCCGCTGGGGTTGCGCAGTTCGCTTGTGCCGGTCATCAATCTGACCAGTCCCGCCTCTTACATCCTCATTCTGGCTGGAGCCCTTTTAAGTGCGCCGGGTCTCATTAAAATCGGAATTATCTGCTTTGCGATGGCAGTGGTGTTTGCTATTGTAACGCTGCCCGTGGAGTACAACGCAAGTGCGCGGGCAAAAAGTCTTATGGTTCAATGCGGAATCGTTTCTCCGAATGAAGCACAGTCCGCAGGCGATGTTCTTAATGCCGCTTTTTTAACGTATGTGGCTTCAGCCGTATCATCACTGCTGACACTTCTTTACTACGTCTGGCGTTTTTCTTCAGACAGAGATTAAAAAACGCGCTGTTTTTGATAAGGGCGGATGGTTCTTGGGGAAGGGGAAAACTTCTTTTCACGAGAAAAGGCCGAAACGTCGGCTTCGGTATATTTTCTTCCCCCTTGTCCGCCGTAGCCTTGTGCAAAGGCGAAAACCCTTTTCAAGAAAAGCGGAGTATTTTTTAAGGGAATTATTTCCTCTGCGGGTGGATGTTTTTTGTTATTTTCTCATATAGGGAACAGAATCCAAAACAATTCAGAAAGTGTTTGTTATGAAAAAAATGTTGTTTGTTCTTCCGTTTATTTTGAGTGCAGTTATTGCCGCGCCTGCCCAAAAAGCGGTGCGGGATGCTGAAATTTTTGAACCTGCGGATGATAATATCAAGCGTTGTGTCAATATCATGCCGCCCAAAGTTAAAACCATTGCCTGTATTGCTCCCGGCTCTTTCCCCAACAGCCGTTTTCACAGAAAAGGCGTGGAACTGCTCCGTCAGGCGGGATATAAAGTCAAAGTCATGCCCAATGCCTTTGTGCGGCAAAAAAAAGTTTCTCAAGCACCGCTTTCGGGCAGACTCAGCGACTTTTATCAGGCGTGGAACGATCCTGAAGTGGATATGATTTTCTGTATCCGCGGCGGCAGGGGCAGCGAAGAGGTGATGGATAATATTGACTGGAAAAAACTCAAACACCGCCCGGATCTTTATTTTCAGGGATACAGCGATATCACATTGATTACGGCGGCACTTCTTGCCAAAGGCAACGGACACCCGATTGCCGGTCCCATGGCGGGCGCGCTTTCAGGATTGGATGCTGAGAGTCTTGAAGTCATGAGCAAAATCCACCACGGAAAACAGGTGGGACCTGTCAAACTTGTTCCCCTTGTTCCCGGTGATTGCAAAGGCATGGTTTTTGCCGGACTTCTGCACCGTCTGGCAGTTCTGACTGATAAACCTTATTTGCCCTCAGTCAAAGGCAGGATCATTTTCATTGAATCCGTCGGCGCACCGGCGCAAAAGATCAGAGAGCAGCTGGATACGCTTTTGAAGAAAAAGTTTTTCAAAGAAGCTGCCGGCGTGGTATTCTGTCAGTTTGTCCGCACAGCACCGAAAAAGGAAATAGAGAAAATTCTCAGAGAATACGCTCCGAAAATCGGAACGCCTGTCTACATGGGATTTCCGTTCGGACACACTTCAAAATCATATTGCCTTGACTTTACCCGAACAGCGGTCATAAAGAACAGTGCCGTTACCTTTCCGGCAAAATAACACCTTGCGGTTTGAAACAAACCGGCATTTTATGGACC
>JAZQYS010000109.1:0-1677 GCA_045633645.1 Victivallaceae bacterium
CCCCATTTCAGAAGCAGACCAAACAGGGTAATCCGGCTCAGAAGTTTATGAAAAAATATCATGCAACTGGCGGCAAGTCCCGCCAAACAGAGCAGAATCAGCCCGGCAGGCAGCAGCCAGGCGGTGTTTGTGTTTGAAAAAAACGGCAGATCAAGACGCTGCAATGTGTTGAAGTTCAGACAAATCAGAATGATTGCCATGCCGAACAAAGCAATCATACCGATAATGCGGTCCATCAAAATTGAGAAAATGCCTTCAAACTTTTCTCCCGAGGGCGTGCGTTGAGAGAGAACGCCCATTTTGACCACGTCTCCGCCGATTGCGCCTCCGGGGATGACCAGAGAAAAAAAGTAACCCTGCATGGTCAGAGATACCGCTTCAAAGTGTCCGAGCCGGATACCCGGTATCCGGGCAAGTACGCCCCAGCGCCATGCGGAAACAAGCATGTGACAGAAATACAGAATTGCCGCTGCAAGAATATATTTGAAATCAAACTGTTTCAGGCACACAAGAATTTCCCGGGGATTGCGGAGAAGAAAATAATACACGATTATTCCTGCAATACCCAGTTTGATCAAAAAAAGAATCAGGGATTTTATTGTACTTTTGGCTGTCATTCTTGTTTCTGATTACATGATTTTCTTTTCCATGATGAAATCATCCATGAAAAAGCCGTTGCCGATATCGATTTTTACGCTTGCTTTTTTCTTGAAACCGTTTTTCGAATAGGCTCTGATTGCGGTGGCGTTTTCTTTATTGACATTCAAACAAATTGCTTTGTATCCCGCATCAGAGGCACATTCAGTTAAGTATTGCAGAACTCTGCTGCCGATACCTCTGCCGTGAAAATCCGGTTTCAGGTACAGTTTGTCAAGTTTGAGCGTATGACGGTCATCCGCACACTCAAAAAAAGCAAAAAAACCGACGTGGCTGTTTTCTGAATCAATCAGGCGGAATTTGACGCCGTTGTCAAAGTCCGCCTGAAGTTTCTCCGGCGCATACATCATTTCAAGCATGTAGGCAATTTGTCCGGCAGAAAGAATATCCTTATAGGCATACTGCCAGATTTCCGGAGCAAGCTGAGTAATGACCGGCAGATCTTTGCGTTCTGCCGGTACAATGTTTACAGAATTCTTCATTTGCTCATTTTACGCAATTCTGTCCTGCGGATCTTGCCGCTGACAGTCTTGGGCATGGCAGGGATGAATTCAACCTGTCTCGGATACTTGTAAGGTGCGGTATGGGTCTTGACGTAATCCTGGATTTCTTTGACCAGTTCATCAGACGGCTGCTGATTCTTGGTAAGAACAATGTACGCCTTGACGATCTGTCCGCGGGTGGGATCAGGAACACCGATGACCGCACATTCCAGAACATAGGGCAGTTCCATGATGACGGATTCAATTTCAAACGGTCCGATACGGTAGCCGGAGGACTTGATCAAATCGTCAGTACGTCCGACATACCAGAAGTAACCGTCTTCATCGCACCAGGCGGTATCGCCGGTGTGGTAGTAGCCGTCGTGCCAGGCATCTGCAGTGGCTTCCGGATCGCCGTAACCGATGAAAAGTCCGGGTACCTGATAGGGTTCAGCTTTGATAACGATCTCACCCACTTCTCCGGATTTGACCTGATTGCCGTCAGCATCGTGCAGTTCCACGTTGTAAAGCGGGGAAA
>JAZQYS010000110.1:0-7603 GCA_045633645.1 Victivallaceae bacterium
TTGACATCATACATGCAAATAGAATTGGCAAGCTGTTCATCCGTGGGCTGGAACGTGGTATCTTTCATTCCCAGCGGGTCAAGCACACGCTCTTTGAGGAAAACCTCCCAGGGTTTACCGGTGACAACTTCAATCACGGCAGCGCCGATATCAATACCGGTATTGGAATACTGCGCACGGGTTCCCGGTTCAAACCGGATCGGATTCCGTGCCGCTTCGCGGGCAGTATCACGCAGTGATGAACTGGACCAGCCTTTTTGGCACTTTGAAGGCGTTTCAAAAGGAAATCCGCCGGTATGATTCATAACCATTCGGACAGTCAGAACATTCTTTGCCGGAACATTCACCCATTTTCCGGCTTTATTCTTCGTGCGAATCGTCAATTTTTTAAATTCCGGCAGATACTTGGAAACAGGATCATCCAGAGAAATCTTTCCCTCTTCAACCAGCATGGCAATCGTCACACCGCAAAAACCTTTGGTCTGGGAACACTGCATAAAAGCCTGATCCATATTGATCGGAACTTTTTTGTCAACATCCGCCCAGCCGAGACATGCGGTTTCCTGAACGCCCTGTTTGTAAAAAACGCTGATGTATCCGGGACACTCACCGCTTTTCACATAGGGCATGACAGCCTCAGCGGCATACTTTGTTTGGCTGTCTTTGACACAAGCTGTCTGACAGCAGCCTGCCAACGCAATTCCCGCCAGCAGAAACAGATTTTGAAATTTCATTACACATCTCCTTTTTTTTATTTACATGATGCTTTGGGCATCAACATCGACATACATTTCCACACCTTTGGGCGGCGTGCGGTGCAGAGCCAGTACCCGCAGAGCCTGACGCAAAACTTTGAGTTTCGTGCCTTTGATCGTACTGACATAACGGTACTTACCCTTGATACGTTCAATCGGAGCGGGCAAAGGTGCAGAGATACTCGTTCCTTCAAGCACATAGGGTTGAAGAGCCTTTACGATTTCCTCGCCGTAACTGCGGACGGCATCCTCATTTTCGCCTCTGAAATGCACGGCTATCAGACGGGTGAAAGGCGGGAATCCCAACATTTCCCGGAACTCAAGATCATATTCGCAGAAGCCGTCAAAATCAAAATTGACCGCACAATCAATGGCATCGTTATCCGGCTGACGGGTCTGAAGAATAACCTCTCCGGGATAATCGCCGCGTCCGGCTCTGCCCGCAACCTGGGTAATCAGCTGAAAGGTACGTTCCGGAGCCCGGAAGTCCGGCATGGAAAGCCCCTGATCGGCATTGATGATTCCGACAAGTGTCACGTTGGGAAAGTGCAGTCCTTTGGCAATCATCTGAGTCCCGATCAGAATATCAATCTCTCCCCGGCGGAAACGGTCAAGCACCTCCTCGTAATCCTCGTTGGACTTCATGGAGTCCGAATCCATACGGGCAATGCGGGCAAAGGCAAAAGCACCCCGCGCCATCGCTTCAAGTTTTTCAGTTCCCGTTCCCGAATAACGGATTTCAGGTGAACCGCAATCAGGACACTTTTCATAAGCAGTGATAACAGAACCGCACAAATGACAGCTCAACGTGCATTTACTGCGGCTGTAAGTGTAGGCAACAGGATGATTGGCACGCGAACACTCAGGGCAGCAGGCGTCAAATCCGCACTGTTCGCAATGCATCACCCGGGCATATCCGCGACGGTTGAGGAATAAAATACACTGTTCACCGTTATCTACCCGTGTACGGACAGCTTCAAGCAGTTCAGGAGAAAAAATATTGCTTTTCCCGGGTTCCGGAGCCGGCAGAAGACGCATATCAACCACCTCCATACGGGGTGCCGGGCGGTTGGCAACCTGACTTTTCATGCGGCACAAAATGAATTTGCCGTTCCGGGCATTATACATGGATTCCGCCGACGGCGTCGCACTGCCAAGGATGACCCCTGCCTTTTCCATCATACCGCGCATAACAGCGACATCGCGCGCCATATAACGGGGAGCCTCAGCCTGTTTGTAAGTGGATTCGTGTTCTTCATCAACAATGATCAATCCCAGATCACGGAAAGGCGCAAATAAAGCTGAACGGGCGCCGACGACGATTTTAACCTCTCCGGCATTGATTCTGTTCCACTCATCAAAGCGTTCTCCGTCAGAAAGACGGCTGTGCAGAACGCTTAATTTATCGCCGAATCTGGCTCTGAAACGGCGGACAGTCTGCGGTGTCAGGGAAATTTCAGGAACAAGCACGATTGCACTGCGCCCCTGCTCCAACACCTTGGCAATCGCCTGAAGATAAACTTCAGTTTTTCCGCTGTTGGTAACTCCGTGCAGCAGAATGACCCGTTTTTCAGCATCAGGCTGAATAATTTTATCAACTTCTTCAAGTGCCTTTTTCTGATCTGGCGTAGGTTCAAGGGGCGTGCTTTGAGCAACAGTACCCTCACCCCATGGTTCACGGCGGACGATTTCCTCCTTGACCGCAACCAGTTCTTTACGCATGACCGTTGACAAACTGGAACGGCTGAAATCAGGCGTCAGGCGCAATTCCTCCAACGCCAGCGGACCGGCAAGAAGAGCTTTTAAAACGGCAATTTGTCCTGCGGCAGAAGCATTTTCCGCTTTTTCTGAAATAAACTTTTCACAGGCTTCTTTATCTGAAATATAATAAATCCTGCGGCTCTTGGCACGGACTTTTCCGCTGCGGACAGCGGAGGGCAGCAAAGTTCTGATCGCCTGCTCCTGACTGCAGCAGTAATATTCAGCAATCCACTTGCCCAACGCAACAAGGTTTTCAGGAATATGCGCCCGATCTGTGGAAATCGCAGTCAGCTTCTTGAGTTTTTCAACCGGATAACTGCTGCTGTCTGCCAATGCCAGAACATAGCCGGTACGGACGGAATTGCCGAAGTTGAAAACAACAGACATCCCGACCCGGATACCGGATTCCAATTCCGGCGGGACAAGGTAATCAAAATCCCGGTCAAGGGAGACATCTATGATAACTTTGGCAATCATTTCAGATAGGGTTTAAGATATTTTCCGGTTTCAGAATTTTTGATACGGCTGATTTCTTCAGGAGTTCCGGCACCGATGAGTCTGCCGCCGCCGTCACCACCGTCAGGTCCGAGATCAATGATATGATCCGCCATTTTGATCACATCCAGATTATGTTCAATCACAATAACGGTATTGCCCATATCACGAAGACGGAACAGCACTTTCAAAAGCTGTTCAATATCCGCAAGATGAAGTCCGGTTGTCGGTTCATCCAGAATATAAACGGTATGTCCGCGGGGAATACGCGCCAATTCTGCCGCAAGTTTCACGCGCTGCGCTTCGCCGCCTGAAAGGGTGGTTGCGGGTTGTCCGAGAGTAATATATCCCAGTCCCACTTCCTGCAAAGTTTTGAACTTGCGCGCCAATCCTGTCATGTTTGAAAAGAGTTCCACAGCCTGATCAACAGTCATATCCAGGATATCCGCAATATTGTGTTTTTTGAAGTGAACGGTCAGCGTTTCAGAGTTGAACCGTCTGCCGCCGCAGGCGGAACAGACCACATAAACGTCAGACAGAAACTGCATTTCAATTTTTTTGATTCCGTCTCCCTTGCATTCCTCACAACGGCCGCCCTTGACGTTGAAACTGAAACGTCCGGGACCGTAACCGCGCACCTTTGACTCCGGCAGTTCAGAAAAGAGCTTACGGACAGCGCCGAATGCGTCCGTATAAGTTGCCGGATTGGAACGGGGCGTTCTGCCGATGGGACTCTGATCAATCACAATGGCTTTATCAACAAACTCCAGACCTTCAATACTGTCGCATGGACCGGGGGGCAGGTCAATCACGCCGTTGCAGTCGCGGTTGAGCGCACGAACCAAAGTGCCGTTGATAAGAGAACTTTTGCCTGAACCGGAAACACCGGTAATACAACAGAATGTTCCCAATGGAATATCAACATCCAACTTCTTCAGATTATTGAGACGTGCGCCGCGGATTTTGATAAATTTGCCGTTACCTTCGGAACGCTTTTCGGGAACATGAATTGCCCGGCGTCCGGCAAGGAAATCACCGGTCAGGGAACGGGGAAATGCGGGGAGTTCCTCAGGCGTCCCCTGTCCGACAAGTTCTCCGCCGTGTTTGCCGGCAAAAGGACCGATATCCAGCACATGATCCGCCCGGCGGATTGTATCCAGGTCGTGTTCAACCACCAGAACGGTATTGCCCACATTGCGAAGTTTTTCCAATGCATCCAGCAATTTGTCATTATCCCGCTGATGCAGACCGATGGAGGGTTCATCCAGAATATAAAGAACGCCGACAAGTCCGCAGCCCAGCTGCGTGGCAAGACGGATCCGCTGCGCCTCTCCGCCCGAAAGTGTGGAACTTACCCGATTTAAAGTCAGATAATGCAATCCGACATCACGCAAAAAGGTCAGACGGTTGGTAATTTCTTTGAGAATATCCGCTGCAACAGCACTTTGTTCCTCGTTCAATTTTATGCCTGACACAAATTTCAATGCCTTTTCAACAGAAAGCGCATTGAATTTATCTATTGCCAAACCGTCAACCGTCACTGCAAGACTTACAGGATTCAAGCGCGCCCCCCGGCAGGCGGGACACTCCCGGGGACTCAAACAACTGCTCAAACGTTCACGGACAGAATCAGATTCTGTTTCCGATACACGGCGGCGGAGATTTTCAAGCACACCCTCAAAAGGTTTACTCCAATGATATTTTTTGCCGTGCATATAATAATCAAACTCCATGGGCTTATCGCCGGTGCCGTAGAGAATGATATGCTGCGTTTCAGCAGAAAGTTTTTCAAAGGGCGTCGTCAGCATATCCGGCTGTTCCAGATATTCAGAAAGTTTTCTTAACAGCAGATTATAATAGATAATCAAGTGCCGCGGTCCGCGCCGCCAGTTGGGAATCGCACCGTTTTTGATGGACTTTGTGCGGTCGGGAATAACCTTATCCGGATCCATATACTGTTCAACGCCCAAACCGTTGCAGACCGGACAGGCGCCGTAGGGCGAGTTGAATGAAAAGTTGCGCGGCTGCAGTTTACCAAAGGATACACCGCAGTCAAGACATGCCAGATGTTCGCAGAAAGTTTCCTCTTTTTTGCCTTCAGAACTTTCAAACAGAGCCGTCAGAACACCATCACCTTTTTTAAGAGCAGTTTCAACGGAGTCCGTCAGACGGGTACGGTCAGTTTTACCTGTAATCAATCGGTCAACCACCGCTTCAATGGTATGACGTTTGTTTTTTTCGGGCAGCGGAAAATCATCTTCAAGCATGAACATTTTTCCGTCAATGCGGACTCGGACAAAACCATCATTTCTGAGTTCATCAAAAATTTCGCGGTGTTCCCCTTTTCTGCCGGAAACAACGGGAGCAAGCAATGTAAGTTTCACTCCCGGTTCAGAACTTTCAATCTGATTGACGATAGATTCCGCCGTCTGTTGAACCAGTTCTTTTCCGCACTCAGGACAATGAGGTATTCCCACATGGGCATAAAGCAAACGCAGATAATCATAGATTTCAGTCACCGTTGCCACGGTGGAACGGGGAGTCCCCCCCGCACTGCGCTGTTCAATGGCAATCGCCGGAGACAAACCCTCAATATGTTCCACCTTGGGCTTTTGTAAACGGTCAAGAAACTGACGGGCATAGGCAGAAAGACTTTCAACATAACGGCGCTGTCCTTCCGCATAAAGCGTATCAAAGGCAAGAGAACTTTTACCTGAACCGGATAACCCGGTAATAACAACCAGTTTATTACGGGGTATCGTCACATCAAGATTTTTCAGATTGTGCAGGGAGGCACCCCGGATAACAATATTTTCCAACATAAAAAAACCTCAAAAACAAAACTCATTCAGTTGACAGAAACTGATAAAAAAATAAATCCGCACTCACATCAACTGCGGTGCGGATAAAATCAATTCCGGATATCTCCGTATGGACGGGATTCCCATGAAGCGGGAGAATTTTGCGGTATGGCACTGTACCCCGCTCTCTCCCGTTCTGTGCAACCGGCAAGCAGTATGAACAGAACAAGAGACAAAAGAAACAGAAGCTTTTTCATTTGGCAGGGAAGAAACGAGCCTGCAGCGTATTCCAAAGATTGTATTCCTGCATCTCAAGAGCCTGAAACGTAACGGCGGCGCCAAGGGCAAGGAATGTCAACACCACAACAACTGTGAAAAATTTGGAATTAAACATAATCCAGACTCCTGCAAACTTATTTTCCGGAAGCCCAGTAGACAATGTCACCGACTTTGATCGGATTGGCACCGGGAGTGATATTGGCGGTGGAGCAGAACTCACCGACTTCATCAATAACGACACGGGCAACGAAATCAGATTTTCCCTGCATTGAACCGCGGGCAACGATGAAGTCAAGTCCTTTTTTCACACCGGCATTGACTTCAAGTTTACGGTTGCCGATTTCCTGAACAACGGTGGAACCTTTGCCGATATCAATGGCAATGTAACCGTATTTATCGTGAACTTCAATAACTTTACCGACCAGACGGCTGCGGGCTTCAGCGGAACCATCGCTCCAGGGAGCAATGCTGTTGTCATTGGCGGGACGGCCGAGGGCGCGTTTGTAACTGTTGATCTGACGGTTCTTTTCAGCGATGATATTTTTCTGCATCGCAATTTCTCTATCCCGGCGGCCGATGGTGTTCTTCTGGCTGTTAATGGTACGGTTGGCAGCATCCAGTTTGGACTGGGTGGTGCGGCAACGCGCCTGAAGATTGCGGACACCCTGGGCAACACTGCCGGCGGATTTGACAAAGCCTCTTTCTGAAGCGTCAAAGCGGTTGAATTCAACCATTCTGCCGATATTGCGGAGAGTGCTTTCGTAGGTATTTCTGCGGCGATTGATTGCAGCGATATCATCTTCAAGAGGTTTCAAAGCATTGCGGTCAGCATTTTTCATTTTGTTGACATCAAGAGGCTTTCTGAACTGGCGGCGGGAAAGATCAGATACATAACCCAACATACGGTCGCGGTTGTAGACAGTCGTACGGACGGCGGTCACAACTGCATTTTTACCGTTTTCATGGGTATCAACGCCGCGCATATCCTTTTCACTGGCAAGTCCCTTCACACCGACGGTGGAACCGATACGGCGCAGGGCATCAGCCAGACTGTTACGGACATTGACAATCTGACGGCTGCGTTCAGCCAGTTTGGGCAGTTTCTGATCCAGAGAGGCAAACTCTTCATGGGACAACGCAGAAACAGAAAGTTCATCTGCGAGAGGTTTCAAACCGCTGTCGCGATCAAGTTCTGCGGCACTCTTATTGATTGCAGAGGCCATCTTTGCCCAACCTGAAACAAACTGACTTCTCTTCTCAAAGAGAAAGTAAGAAAAAACCGCGCTGGCTGCAGCCAAAAGCAAAATCAGAATACTCAGGAGAATATTCGTTATCTTCATCGTCAACTCCAAAAAAAATAAGGTTTATACAATGGTGAACACACCTACACACTTTATCACTTATAAATTATAGCACCACAAATGCGCTTTTTCAACTCCACATACAAATTTTTTTCAAAAAACATCATTTTTTTATCAAAGAATCATCTTAACGCCGTCAACAGCGGCAACC
>JAZQYS010000111.1:0-1715 GCA_045633645.1 Victivallaceae bacterium
TGCAAACGGGAGCAAATTCAATGGTGTTGACTTGTTCAAAACGGAGTGTCTGCATGGTCAGAAAGAAAATATTGATACGCTTTACAATATGGTACAGCTGCGGAAAGAGGCTTGTGGAGTCATTTTCAAACATCCGGAGGAAAGTAAAATATTTTATCTTGCCGGAGATACTGTTTTCTTTGAAGGCGTAAGCAGAGCGATCAACAGATTTTCGCCGGATATTATTGCAGTCAACGCTGCCGAAGCCTCTATTACCGGGTTTGGAAATATTATTATGGGCATCTCCGATATTGAAAAAACGCTTATTGCTGCCCCGCAAGCACAGCTTATTGCTACACACATGGATGAGGTATGCCACAGCAAACTTTGGCGGAAAGATTTGAGAAAATATGTATGCGAAAACGCTCTGGGACAAAAGATCCTGATTCCGGATGACGGCGAAACGCTCTCTTTTTAAGTTTGGAGGCTATTATGGAACATCACCACCATGATCACAATCATCATCGCCACAGTTACACCCCGGCAACAGGAAATCGTTTTCTTTGGGCGATAGGTATTAACTTGCTTTATGTCACTGCAGAATTTTATCTTGGATTCAGGTATGATTCTGTGGGTTTGCTGGCTGATGCAGGGCATAATTTAAGTGATGTCGGAGGATTGGTCGTTTCGCTCGTTGCTTTTCTGATGCAGAAAAAAGCACCAGATCAGTTATTCACATACGGATTTAAAAAAGCGACTGTTCTGGCGGCTTTTATAAATTCAGTCTTTTTACTGCTCGCAATTGCGCTGATTGTTTTTGAATGTATTGAAAAATTCCGTATCGGCAGCATCGCCTCCGGCAGTGCTATTATGGTAACTGCCGGAATCGGTATCATAGTCAATGGGCTTACTGTTGTATTACTTGCCAAAGGTAAAGAAAAAGATATCAATATCAAAAGTGCGTATCTGCATATGCTTGCAGATGCTCTCGTTTCACTTGGTGTTGTGATTTCCGGCGGGTTGATAACACTTACCGGATTTGCATGGATCGATCCTGTTGTCGGATTGGGCATTGCTGCAATAATTGTCTGCACTTCGTGGAGCACATTCAAAGAAAGCATCGTATTGATCCTTGACGGAGTACCGCATGGGATATGTCCTGAACATTTGAGTAAAGAAATTGCCGGAATGGAAAATGTTAATGGAATCCATCAGCTTCATATCCGGGCATTGAGTACCACTGAAAACGCTTTGACGGCGCACATTGTATTAAAAGATATATCTCTGCTGAACAAAACAAAAGGGGAAATCAAACATTTTCTGAAGCACCATCAAATCCATCAATCAACACTGGAATTTGAAAGCACTGAAACAATATGTCCTGACAAATGTTGAGTAAAACGCAAAAAGGCGGCAAGATTTCTCCTGCCGCCATGCGGTTCCCGCTATCACCGTTCCGGGAAATCGAAAAGCCTCCGCTGTTCGTTCCAGTCTTCCGGGATGTTTTTCATAATTTGTGCGATGGATAACCCATCGGGTTCTGCTCCGTTCACAATTGCTTCAACACTGTCTGGCGTAAGGTTGTACCCTTGTTAGCCAATAAAGAAGAGGCTATCCATTAAAATTATTTTTCTTCTTGAGCCATTAATTCCAACAAATCTGAATCAGAATAATGAGATGTCATGAAGCAAACAAAGTTGATAAATGTTCCCAAACTGTTTTCATCTTTTATCTCA
>JAZQYS010000112.1:0-3118 GCA_045633645.1 Victivallaceae bacterium
GATTATCCGGCAGAATTGATGGAGGAGTATTGTAATTACTTTACCCTTGAAAAAATCAAAAATCAGGCAAATTCTGCACATATGTATGTTGCGGTATCTGGGGATGAAATTGTCGGTACGGGTTCAATAGCACCTTATTGGGGGAGTGAAAAAGAAAGTATTCTACTGACGATTTATGTTTTGCCGGAAATGATCGGACAGGGCATCGGCACAGCCATCATCAACGCGCTGGAAAAGGATGAATATTTTTTGCGGGCGAACCGTATCGAAATACCGTCATCAATTACCGCTGTAAAGTTTTATCAGAAAATGGGATATACTCCGAAAAACGGCATTGTTCCCAATGATGAAGGAAACGTCCGTGTGGAAAAATTCAGGTAAGTTTTTCAAGAAGGGGATCGTTATGAAAGAACTGCATATATTCAACGGTGACTATGCCCTGGAACTCTGGAAAAACAGCAACTTTGACAGCGAAAATCTGGTGTGGCGGGAAACTTATTTGGAAGGACCTCTTCCCGCGACGGACGATCTGCATCAGTTCAGAAAAGCAAGAGCAGATTTTCTTCCCGCTCTCGCAGGACTCTCCGCCGGACAACTGTATCAGCATTTGCAAAAACTGGATGATACAATTCTTGATTTTCCGGCGAATGCGGTTTTAATGCTGTGGTTCGATTCATGTATTTTCGATCAAACCCTTTTGATGCGGATCCTGTATCTTCTTAACCGGCGTAAAAATCAACCGGAAAATGTTTTTTTGTATTGCTGCAACAGCAACTGTTTGACTCCGGAGGATTTTTTGAATGGGGAAAAAGCAAAGATCAAGCTCCTGCCGCAAGACTTTTCTGTGGGCGAAAAAGCATGGCGGGTATTTGTGAGCAGAAATGCCTCCGCGATGTGTAATATTGCAAAAAGTGAAAACTTTGAACGCCTGCCTGCAATGCAGAAAGCGTTGATCCGCTGTGCAGATGAAGTGCCGGATACCGCAGGGCTCAACAGGACGCAACGGCAGATATTGCAGATCGCTGAACAGGGTGAATATTCTTTTGAAGAAATATTCAAAAAACTTGATGACTTTGAAGAATATCCCTTCCTCGGCGATACTGCCTGCCTGCGGTTGCTGGATGATCTGCAAAACAGAGGCTTTCTGAAAATGACACCGGGAAAACGTTATCAACTGTCCGCCTCCAGCAGACAGAAAAAGACAAAAAACATTTAATTGTAAATAAATGATTGAAAAATACTTATATAGAACAATGCCGATTGTTCAATTATTGAACAGTACCAATTATTTTTCCTAAGGGACTCAAAAATAAAACTAAATTAACCGACCTTAGAATATACTATCTCCCGCCGGCGTTTACAACTGGGGATTGCGGATTTTTTCGTTTTTAAGGGGCGTGTCGCGGTGATTACGGCAAGGTTAGGGTAAGTGGCAAAAAGCAACGAAAAAGCCCTTGTGAAGCGGTTTTGTGAAAAAAACTTCACAGAATTTTTGGCGAGAGTTGAAAAAATGGTCGGCTTGGTTGTTTGAATTATCGGGTTCGTTTGCATTTATATCTGATGATCGTTTCTCCGTCATAATTTTCGGCGAACTCTTCGATTTCAAAGCTGTTCTTTTTATAGAATTCAACGGCATCTTTGTCTGTTTCGGCGAATATGGATTTTACGCTGTAATCATCGATCAAACACTTTATCATATATGATCCGATTCCCTTGTTTCTGAATGGAACATCTACTGCAATACCAACGATTTCAATTTTATGTTGCCCGGTAAAGGAAACAACAATAATACCCGCAACTTTACCTTGATGAAAACAGGCAAAGATTTTTATTGAATCATCGGTTGCAAACTGATCGGTTTTCTTTTGGAATTTTTCTTTTGTCGGCATGAACATGCAATATTTGTAGATATCATAAGTATTGCCGAACTCCAGTTTGTTGGTCAGTTCTATCAATTCGAGTTTGAGAATACTCATTTGTTATGCTTCAATATCGTTTACTTCCATAACAACTGCCTTTATTTAAACTTTTGATAATATACCATCTCCCGCAGGCGTTTACAACTGCGGAATGACAATTTTTTGAGTTTTAAGGGGCATGTCGCGGCGATTGGAGATCAGGATGTGGAAACGGTCGGCTTGCAGCTTTTCCTTTGCCGTGTTTGGAGATGACGGCTTTCCGTTCAATGCGAAAAACAGAACCATTTTGGAGAATTTTCCGAAGGGCATATTATGGTGGGGTATTTCTATTTGTTTCGGAATGCACTACCTAACGATTTGTATTTATCATCAATTAGTAATGACTTATTTTTTATCTCTCTTTGGAAAGGAGTTTTGGTCTAAAAAGTTAAGGTCGGATTTTAGAGAATGGGGAAAAATAGAGAATTCTCTGTTATTTCGCCGTGTGTTTCTGTAAATTCTTTATCTCTAATACCTTGCAAATAATTCTTTCATAAACGACCGCCGACCTTACCAAACAGAGAATTTGCTGCAACTTTATTCAAAATACACCGATTTAGAGAGAATTTGGCGTTCTCTATTTGTTCTCTGTTCCGGGGGAATTACGCTGTAAATGCCTGTGGTTATTTGGGTAAAATCAAGACATAAAAAAATCCAGCCATAAAGGACTGAATTATAGAGAACAAAAAAATGGTCGGGATAGCGAGATTTGAACTCGCGACCTTTTGTCCCCCAGACAAACGCGCTAACCAGGCTGCGCTACATCCCGACTTGTTGGTATATAATATATCGCACTATTTCAAAAATGCAAGCTGTATTTCGTTTTTTTTCTTGCTTTTTTTGAATTGGCAGTCCCACCAGGAGTCGAACCTAGACTAAATGAACCAAAATCACTTGTGCTGCCATTACACCATGGGACTGCTTCAGTTCCTATAATTTACTACACTTTTTGAAAAATTCCAACTGTTTTTCAAAAATTTTTAAGATTTTTTAATTTTGAAGTTTTCAATTTACCAGTAATATACGATTTATTGTTATGTAATTTTTTGATTTTGAATTTTTTACATATGACGGACCGGAAAATTTCACTGACATATAGACATCGTATGTGTTTTCTTTTTCCGTTGCCGCCGGGTCAAAGGCATTGGGGATGCGGCATT
>JAZQYS010000113.1:0-3938 GCA_045633645.1 Victivallaceae bacterium
CCGACTTACCGCCTGACACTTTGTATTCCCTTAAAAGATGAACACGCACCACTTTTTCATGTTGTTTCCAACACAATCCGCACCAATCCTGCAGGTTATCTGCCCAAGGGTCAGGGGGAAATCTGGAACGGCACACAACTGGTTCGTCAGCTCCACTTCGGACAACCTGTCATGCACAGTCAATTCGTTCCCCTTGTCTGGCTCGGCGGCATTGAAAAAGGCATCTGTTACTTCATGAACAGCTCTTTTGGCTGCAAACTCTCAAAAACCCGTCCCCAGGTGCGTATATTGCGCCGTGGAAAAACGCTTGTACTTGAAGCGGATATCATCAATGAAACAAGTACTTCAAAACGCCACACTTTTGAATTCGGTTTGCAGGCAACGCCGATCAAACCCGTTCAGAAAGAACTGCTGCCCTATACCCGCGACGGCAGAGGCTGGAGCAACGGACTGCCCAATCTGGGCGACTTCAATCAGGTACGGGGCGGATTTCCCAGCCAGTGGGCAACAGAGCCGCTGGAAGGTGATTACTCACTCTATAAAACAGTCATCGGAATCATCAGCGGAAAACCGCACAGCAATATCCGCAAGGATGTGGAATCTTTTTTCAAAAAACATCTTCAGGAACTTGAAACAGGCTTCAATCAGGAGTATCCCGGACGGGTGCAGAAAATCCTCAAATCCGCAATGGATACCGGTTCTCTCTCTGATAAAAGGCGCGGAAAATCCCGTCCCATCATGTACACCGATCCGCGTTTGATTCACCGTTACGAAGAAGCGGCAAAGTATTTCAAATCAGAGTGGTGGAATCCGGCAAGAATCAACTACGTCGCCGCATGGAGAGTTTCTCTTGTTCCCTCATTTCAGGATTATCTTGTTTATCAAAACCGCAAACTGCTGCAATGCGGACTGCGGGGTATCAATCTGGATGACGCCTATTTGATGCCCGATGACAACCCTGAAACCGTGGCAAAAGTGGATGAATACGGAGTTCTTCATTCCGACGCCGGAATTTTCCAGTTGCGCAGTTACATCAAACGTCTGGCAACATTGATGCATACGGAATTTAAAATTTATCCGCGTTATATTGAACCGCACATGACCAACGGTTTGATCATTCCCGCCTTTGCATTTGTTGACGGACAGCTGGGTATGGAACAGCACTACGGCGAAAAACCCCGTACAGAGTGTTATAGTGAGGGAGAAATTCTTGCCACCTACACCGGCAGACAAATCGGTGCAAAACCGCTGTCTCTCCCCGGACTGCTGCGTCAGACAACGCCCCTTGCCCAATGGAAAAAGGTTTTCCCGAAACTGACCAGAAGCAACATTGCTCTGACTGTTCCTTTCGGCATTACTTCAAGAACCAGTATCCGGGTAAAATACGAACACTTTGATGTAAACACTTATCACAAATTCTATCAGGATCTGGCAAAATTCGGAATCACGGATAAAAACTGCAAATTCATCCCCTGTTTTGAAAACCGTGAAATCACCGTTCCCGATAAAAATATCCGTATCGGTTACTATCAGAAGCCAAGAGAAATCCTCGCCTGTGTTGCCAATGCAGGCAAAAAGGTCTTGCGTATTTCTCTTGATAAAAAATTCAAAAATCTGCTCAACTGGGAAACAGGAAAACCAATGAACAACTCTTTTACTCTTGATCCCGGTGATTTCAGACTTATTTACATCAAAAAATAACATAAAAACCTTTATCTGAAGGAGAAAACAAAAATGCGGAAAACAAACTTATTCACCCTGATTGAACTGCTGGTTGTCATCGCCATCATCGCCATTTTAGCGGCGATGCTGCTGCCTGCCCTGAATAAAGCACGCGACAGAAGCAAAATCACCAGCTGCCTGAATAATGAAAAACAATTGGGACTGATGTTTCAATATTATGCGGATGCTTACAAAGAATGGATGCCTTCGGAGTGGGTTTCCAACAACTATGCCATGGATAATGTAGCAAAGGGACACAATTCTTACGGCTGGTACTATCATCAGTTGTTTGAAGGTGCGGGGATTTTCCCGACCAAGCGTTCAAGCAAAGTCAACAGAGCCTCATTTTCAGTCTGTCCCTCAGCGATTTCGGCCCCGATCGGCATGAGTTACGGTATCAACCGGGGATTGCGCTATCAGGCCCAATCAGCAAGTTACCGCGACAAGGGAGGCTGGAACGGAGATGGGGCAAGAAAATATGAATTTATCAAACGCAATACCATCAAAGTTCCGTCCAGCATTGCCATTGCGGGGGACTGCAATGATACAACAGTTCAGTTGAATCCCTACACCGATAACGCCGATGATCCCGGTTATCCCACGGCAGCCAACTTTGTCCGTCACGCCAATACGATCAATCTGGTGTTTGCTGACGCACATGCTGAAAATATGCAAAAAGATGCCGTCCGTTCCTGGGCTGTTACAGGTGCCAGAAGCCGTTTTCCCTGGTTCTATCCCCGTTAATTTTCTGAAGGTGTCGACATGATAAAAAAAGGTATCATAGTTATTTTGTCCGTATTGACGGCAAGTGTTTTTTCTGCTCCTGACAAAGCTTTGCTCAGGAGCAGTTTTGAACGTGGAATTCTGCCAATTCCAACTGCTGAAAAAGCACCTGTCATTGATGGTTTTATAGGGAAAGACTGGCGTAATTTCACGTTGCTCAACGGTTTTTCAACCGATAAAAAACTGCTCATTCCCGGCTGTGAGGGTTATACCCGGTTCTGCAGAGATCAAAAATACCTTTACATCGGAGTAACAACCTCCACACCGTCAACAGCTCCCGGCGGAAGTCTGCAGACGCTCATATCAAAACGGGACGGAGAAGTTTACACCGATGACTGTGTCGAAGTTTACATAAAAGTAAAAGACACCCTTTATATCCTTATTTCCAACGCTTCCGGAACAATTTTTGACATGAAGCGTTCAAATTCACGCAAAGATGCCGCCTGGAACTTCAAAGCACTTCAAGTCGGTTCCCGTGTTGAAAACGGCTGGTGGAATCTCGAACTTGCCGTTCCCCTTGCCGAACTGGGCGATCCCCGGGAGGCAAAATTGAACATCACCCGCCGCTGGAGCAAAGCCGGAGCAGGTTCATTGAATTACACCCCCGCTGTATTGAATGACAAATTCATGTTTACCGCTGATCTTTCGGCATCTCTTCCGGCAATTCTGGAACTCTCCTACGGAGACCCGCTTTCAGGAGAATGGGATTTCTCTGCTCAAACGGTCAATTCTGCTTCAAATCCTCTTGAATTTGAAGCGTTGCTCTATCACCACGGCAAAGGTATCGTGCAGGAGGGACACTCCCGCTGTGCCGTTGAACCGGGCAAAAAAGGCAGTATCAGTTTCAAAGCAGCCATCTCCGGAAACCGTATCCGTATTCTTTCTCTGCTGCTGCGCGATAAAGTGACAAAAAAGGTTTATTATTCCCGCAGGGTAATGGTCCAGAAGGGTGCCGCCCTGGGACGCCGCCCGGTCACAGGTGTTTTAACCGTTGCCAATGCCGGTTCCGGCCAGGTCTGTCTTCTGCCCGGATTCAAAAAAGCTGTCGTTGAATTCCGTCCCGCCCGTGGCAGAAGTTTCAAAAAAATCTCCGGTCAAGTTGCAGACATGCCTGCCAAAGATTTTGTTTTCAGCCAGAATATTTGGAAAGGTGTCCTGCCCGTTCCCGACAAAGCCGGCAGCTGGAAGCTTGCACTCAACCTCACCCATGCCAACGGAAAAACTCAAAATGTCCCCAACGCCTTTGAAATAAATATCCGCCATTTTGAATGGGAAAACAACTCCATCGGCAAAGATAAAATCATTCTTCCCCCCTTCATTCCGCTTGCTGTCAACAATCAGACCGTCAGCAACTTGACGACCAAACGAAAAATCAATGCTCAGGGTTTATACAGTTCTCTCATTTCCGACGGACGGGAGCTGCTTGCTTCCCC
>JAZQYS010000114.1:0-3499 GCA_045633645.1 Victivallaceae bacterium
GCCGGATTTGATTTCAGGTAAAAGCACTGTTGAAAAAGAAGATATCCCGCTTGAAATCCTCAATGAAACGCCTTTTTCCCGCAATACGCAGCTGCGTTTCGGTGTGCCGTTTGCCAAAGGAAAAGTTTTTTCACTTGAAAATCTCTCTCTTGCCGATGAAAAAGGAAAGGTTCTACCTGCACAGTTTGCGGTTCTTTCGCGTTATGAAGATAAATCTTTGCGCCACATTTTTGTCACATCTTCAGCCGTTCTTGCGCCCCGTGAAAAAAAGATTTATACGTTTTCATTCGGAAACAAAGTCCGTTCCGCAAAAGTCCGCAGCACCTTGAAAAGTTTGCTTTCAAACGGCGTTCTGACGGTTGATGCCGGAAGAGTAAAAGCCGAAATCAGCAGAAAAAACTTCAACTTTCTGCAAAATCTCACCGTTGACGGAAAAAATGCAGGACGTTTTCTGCCGCTTGAAATTGTCCTTGCCGATGGCAGAAAGCATACGCTTTCAGATCCTGACACATTTGAAATCATTGAATCCGGTCCTCTGCGCCTGACACTCCGCGCCTCGGGCAAATACACCGGAAACGCCGGTTCCTATGTCTGCAGGATTACATTCTTTTATAACAAGCCGCAATTTGATATTGAGTTTACCCATATCAACAGCGTAACAGACATGGAGTTTACCGATTTTGCGTCTCTGTCTCTTAACTTTCTCCCTGCTGAGAAAATCAGCAAACAGGGACGGTTCTTTCAGGAGACCGATCTGCATTACTCCGTCAACGGCGGCAAAAGACAACCGGGACAGCTTTCGGGTGCATTCAAGCTGAATGACCGTTTCGGTATTGCCGTCGCCGACTGGTATCAGCGTTATCCCAAGGCTGTTTCCGCCCGGGACAAAGGTGTTGCGATTGAACTTCTGCCGGTTCAGCCGCACAAAAAATTCAATACCGATCTGCCGCTTAAATTAAGTTATCTTTACACCAACGGTAATTACCGCATGAAGTGGGGAATGAGTTTCACTGAACGCATTTCTTTTGATTTCTCCGGCACTTCTGAAAAACATCTTGCCGCTGAACGCAATCTGCCTTTGTTCGCCGTTCTGCCGTTTGACTACTACCGCAAAGCGGGGTTTGCCCCCGATGACACGGCTCTTGCCCCTGTTGATGCTGCCGTTACAAAGACCTTTTACCGCTATCTTCAGCGTCAGAAAGAGGAACGGGAATACGGATTTTTCAACTACGGCGACTCTTTCGGAGAACGCGGACACAGTTGGACCAACAACGAATATGATCCCGTTCACGGTATTCTTGAAACCTATCTGCGCACCGGCAACCGTGATATGCTGCGTTACGGCATTGCCTCCGCCCGTCATCAGGCGGATGTGGATACCTGTCACGCTTATCCCGATGAGTATTTTATCGGCGCAAACTTGCAGCACGCTGTCGGACACACAGGCATCGGCAGACGGTGGAGTCATCTTTATACCCGTTACTCCGCGGCAAGCAACGGACACAGCTGGGCAAGAGGCAGGCTGCTTGTCTGGCTCCTTACCGGAGATACCCTTGTGATGGACTCCTGTTATATGTTCGGAGACCACACCGCCTTTGCAGTTGTACCCAATTACAAAACCATCCTCGGCAAAGCTCCGCGCGAAACCGGATGGATGCTCCGTGCTTTATCTGCTCTCTATGCCGTTACAGGAGACAGAGAGTACCGCAAAGCCGCGCAGACCATGGCGCACCTTGCCGTTAAAGAGTGTGCTTATGACAAAGGTGCCTGGCCGCGCGTCATCCGCCGTCTGGACAGCATGTTCGGTATCAAACAAATGGGCAACAACAACTTTCAGGTCGGCGTCATGCTCAAAGGTCTGTGTGATTACTACAAAATCTTTCCTGAACCGCAGGTTGCAAAGGCAATCATTTCTTCTGCGCGCTGGCTCGCCAAAGGTTTCAATCCCGGCAACAGTGCCGGATTCAATTACGACATTGATATCAACGGCAGGGGACTCAACTGGCCCGTCAGTGCAACCAACTCTTTGCTTGCGCCGCCCCTTGCTGAAGCATCTGCAGTTGCAAGCGATCCACGGCTTTTCAGCGTTGCCGAACGCGCCTTTGCCCGTGTGCTTCTTGGCAGACACGCTATTGATCACAAGCATTTTGCCATGGAGTGGACTTTTCTTGCGGATTATCTTCATGTCGCCGCCGCATGGAAGCAGCTTTACAACGAAAAAAGTGACTACTCCCGTTCCGCACAAATCAGAACGCTTTTGAAAGACACCGTTCCGCAATGGCGCATGCGCGGAGATGGCAAGTGGTTCATTATTTCAACAGAAGACAATGCAAAAATCACCCTCACCCGCTGGATCAGAAGCGGCAAACCGACTCTTCCCGTTAAGCTTGTTCTGCGCAAAGACGGCAAAATCATTTCTGAAAAGACTCTTCCGCCGGGTATTCTCAGACAGGATATCCCCCTTGTTCTCCCCGGAAAAAAGAACAGCCGTTTCACCCTTGATATTACCGACAGTTTCAGCGGCGACTGGTGCATGACTCAGGATTCCCAAGCCCTCTATGCTGCCGCCATGCCTCCGAAGGGTATCGCCGTTTCCCACAACGGTTTTCACCGCTTCTTCATTGAAGTCCCTGCCGGTAAGTCCGTCACTGTTTCTTATGCCGGAAGTCATGCCGGAGACTGGAGTATTGATGTTCACGATCAGGGAAAAGTGTTTTCACACGGCGCAAGTACATCCGTCACTTCTCTTCAAGAACTCCGTCAGGATGCCGTCAAATTCAAACTTCCCGCCGGAAAAAAACGTATCGCCATTTTGGATTGTTTTTCTTCAACCGACGCCCGTATTATCGTTTCAGACTGCGATAAAATCTCTGCCGACAAAAGATTTTTTCAACAGGAGAAATAAATCTATGTCAGTGAATTTCAAAAAGTTGCGAAAATTTGCAGGGGAGGCAATCGTCAAGTATAATATGATCTCCGACGGTGACAGAATCCTCTGCGGTCTGTCGGGCGGGAAAGACAGTTTCGTCCTCGTAGAATTGCTCCATCAGCTGCAGAAAGCCGCGCCCGTCAAATTTGATATTGTCTCCGTCACTTTTGATCCGGGCTTTCCTGAATTCAATACAGCCGGTACTGCCGCTTTCTGTCGTGCAAAAGGATGGGAACATCATATTATCAATATGAAAATTGAAGAAATTATTGAGGAAAAAGACTTTTCCCATGCCCCCTGTGTCATGTGTTCCCGTCTCCGCCGCGGAAAACTTTACGGTCTTGCTCAGGAACTTGACTGCGGCAAACTTGCCCTCGGTCATCATCTGGATGATATTATTATTTCATTCATCATGAGTCTCTGCCGCGGTCAGGGCGTTACCACCATGGCTCCCGTTGTTCAACCCAAATCCCCCGGTAAACCCTGTATCATCCGTCCGCTTGCCCTCGCACCGGAATCCCTGATCCAGGCCTGCGCCGATGAATTGGATATCCCCCGTGCCGGTATCTG
>JAZQYS010000115.1:0-2918 GCA_045633645.1 Victivallaceae bacterium
AACGGATATTTTTCCATCACTTCAAGCATATTGCGGTACTGTTCTTTTAAAGTTACGGATACCGTTCCGGCACCGTACTTTTCATTGAGAACGCGGGCAATTTCAAGAACTTTTTCTTTGCGCTGCTCAAAAAGTGCCGCATCATGGTCACGGAGAATATAGTGCAGTTCGGCAGAACTTACCGTTCCGGAAGATGAGGTCAAGTGATAAAAACCGTCTCTGCCCTCCGTGCAGGAAGGAACCTCTTTTTCAGGCAGCAGAGAATCAAACTCAAACGCAACTTTCTGAGCATTTATCATGATATTTTTTGCATACCCCGGATGAACAGACAAGCCCCTGAAACGGACAACTGCTGAAGCGGCGTTGAAGTTTTCACATTCAACCAACGCTTCATCTCCGGCATCGACGGTGTAGGCATACTGCGCTCCGAAAAGAGGAACATCAAAAAAGTCTGCGCCCTCCCCGATTTCTTCATCAGGAGTAAAACCCACACAGATTTTGCCATGCGGCATTCCTGATTCAAGAATTTTCTCAACCGCTGTTATAATCACAGCGATTCCCGCCTTGTCATCAGCTCCAAGAAGCGTGGTTCCATCCGTCGTTACAAGAGTGTGATGCAGAAGTTTCTTTTCAGGTTCAAGCAGAATACCGCTGTTTCCCAGCGGAATCGGCTTGCCGTCCCAGTTTTCAATAATCTGCGGTTCAACCTGAAAGCCCGAAGCGGCATCAGAGGTATCCATGTGGGCAATCAGCCCAAGGGCGGGAACATCCTCCAAGCCTTTATCCGGAGGAAGATAAGCATACACATACCCCTTATCCGTCACCTGAACACCCTCAAGACCGATCTGCCGCAGCTCCTCCGCCAGAAACGCCGCCATTTTCAACTGTCCGGGCGTGGAAGGATGCGTACCGCTATTCTCGTCGGATTGCGTGTCAAAACGCACATATTTCAAAAATTTCTCAAGGACTTCTGCCATTGTTTTTCACCTGTTTTTTTTGATGTATGTTTCTCTGTTTAATATAGCCTTTTTCCGCAAAGATTCCAGTGGGATGAAAAAAAATCAAAAAAAAGTATTTTTTCTGCTGTTTTTGACTGGAATATTTCTGCATATATATTATATTTACTCAACAACAAAAAGGGAGTGAAAAATGTTTACAAAAAGCAGTCTGGATTTTCTGGAAAATTTTCTCAATGCACCCAGTCCGTCAGGGTATGAAATTGCAGCGGCAAAAGTTTACAGAGACTACCTGTCTGACTGCTGTGAAGTTACCACCGATGTCATGGGCAACACCATTGCGGCCCTCAATACCGGCGCAAAAATGAGAGTGATGCTCGCCGGACACTACGACGAAATCGGATTTCAGATTGTCCACATCGGCGACGGCGGAGAAATCTATTTCCGCAACATCGGCGGAATTGATAAACTCAACATCCCCTCTTCTGAAGTAGAAATCTTAACCGCCAACGGCAGAGTTCCCGGCGTTATCGGCAAAAAGCCCATTCATCTGCTCAAGGCCAAAGAACGTGACAGCGCCCCTGAACTTTCGGATATGTGGATTGATATCGGTGCGGAGTCCGGAGAAGAGGCACGCAAACTGGTTTCTGTCGGTGACAGTGCCGTTATCAAAGCCAATTTCAAAATGCTCAATGCCAACCGTTTCATCTCCAAGGGTACTGATGACAAGATCGGCGCTTTCGTCGTGGCGGAAACCATGCGCGCCCTTGCCAAACGCAAACTCAACGTTGCTGTTTACGGTGTCGGCACCTGTCAGGAAGAAGTCGGCACACGCGGTGCGTACACCAGTTCTTACGGTATAAATCCGGATATCGCTTTTGCGCTTGACGTGGGTTTCACCACCGATCTGCCGGATATTCCCAAAAAACTTCTGGGTGATCTCAAACTCGGAAATGGTCCCATTCTGACCAGAAACTGCGATAACAATATCGTACTGGGGCAGTTGATCCGCAAAGTTGCCAAAGATAAAAACATTCCTCATCAGGAATCCGCGGCGCACCGTGCCACAGGCGGAACAGACACGGCAGCCATCCAGCTGGCACGCTCCGGCGTTGCCACGGCACTTTTGAGTATTCCCAACCGCTACATGCACTCTTCTGTTGAAATGTGCGATCTGCGCGATGCGGAAAGTGCTGTTGAACTCTTAACTGAAACCATCGCCTCTTTAAAAGGAGACGAATCATTTATTCCGATGTTATAATGCAGAATAACGGCAGCATACTTTACGATTATCAATTGGGCAAGTCCGCCGGACGCAAACGCATCCGGCGTGAGCGGACCTATACCCTTGAACAGGCGATCACGCCCAAGACCTGCGGTCTGCTGCCGGGAACATCCGGTCCCGTTGTCCGGGACTTTTCAGAAACCAAAACAGCCCGGGGAATTTATATTTTCCTGAGCGCAATCTTTATCGGGGTCGGTATATACAGCATGCTGTTCTGATTTGTCCGCCCCTACCGGAAAGGAGTCGTCCGATATGGCATTGAAAATTTATGCGGGAAATCAGCTTGAAGAACTCGCCCGGGTATTCTGCGAAGAAATCTATTCCGGGAACCACAGCATTTTTGAACAGGAAAAAGTTGTCGTTCAAACCAAAGGGATGGAACTCTTCCTGCGGAAATACATTGCCCGGCACACAGAAATCGCAGCAAATATAGAAACACCTTTTCTGAACCGCTTCGTCCGTGATATCATGCAGGCAGCTCTGGACTCTGCGGAATACAAACAGTTTTGTATTTCTTCGGAGCAGTTTTCTCCTGAAGTGCTGAAGTGGCGGATTTTTGACGAACTGCAGACGAACCTGGAAAAATATCCCGAAGCGGAAAAATATATCAAAGACTCTTCTTACTGTTATCAGTTATCCGTCAAACTTGCGGAAACCTTTGACCGCTACATCTGGTA
>JAZQYS010000116.1:0-4005 GCA_045633645.1 Victivallaceae bacterium
AAATCCCTCTTTCCGCAAGGAATTTTATCCTCAGGCGGATTCTCCGGCTGACAGAAACCGTCCCCTGCCGCTGGCAGACAGATTTGAAATCATGCTCATCAAACAACCCATGACCTCCTGGATGCTCTTTTTGCAGGGCAATCTGGATTATCAGGCTCTTGATAAAGACAACGCCGACCTTGCCGGAGGCGGAGAACTGCCGCCGGTACTCCGCAAACGGGGCATAAAACTTCAACGTGTCCCGGAGTTTGAAATCCGCTATGTGGGATTTAATTTTTCAAATCCGCTTTTTGCCGATAACCTCAAACTGCGTCAGGCACTGAGTCTTGTCTTTTCTGTGCAGCGCAGAATTGAACACTCGGGCAATCAGCTTCTGGCGGCGCACGGACCGGTTCCGCCGGGCGTAGCAGGTTATGACAGAAACTTTAAAAATCCGTGGACTTCTTACGATTTAAACAAAGCAAAACAACTGCTTGCTGAAGCCGGATTCCCCGGCGGTATCTGCAAAAAAACGGGAAAACGCCTGCAACTTTCCTTTGACCAGACGGGCAACACTTCAAGTCACCGCCAGACAGGGGAAATCATGGCAGCTGAACTTGCCGCACTCGGTATAGAATGTACGCCGATTCTCAATAACAATCCCCGCTTTTACGAAAAACTGCGCGCCGGAAAAATGCAGCTGTTCCGCCTTTCATGGATCGGAGATTATCCGGATGCGGAAAACTTTTTGCAGCTCTTTTATTCGGGCAACCGGAACGGCTGCAACAGAACGGGGTATTCCGATCCTGCATTTGACCGTATGTTTGAAGAAATCCGTCCTATGCCTGATTCTCCTCAAAGGACGGAAAAGTATAAAAAAATGGTACGTCACCTGGCTGACAAATGCGTATGGATTTATGAAGGATATCCCATATCCTACCAGCTCAATCACGCCTGGCTTGAAAACTTCATTCCGCATGACTTCGGGTTTGCACGGTGGAAATATCTTTCCGTCAACACTTCACGCAGAGAAAAACTTAAAAAAACTTTCAGACCCGTCGGCATGTCCGAACTTTACAACAGGGGAAAATGATGAAAATTTCAATCGTCACCATCGTCCGCAACGATGCGGCACATATTGAAGAAACAATAAAGTCAGTTCTTTCTCAGAATTATCCTGATATTGAATATGTCATCATTGACGGCGGTTCAACGGACGGCACAGTGGAAATCATTGAAAAATACAAGAGTCAGCTTGCCTTCTTTGTGAGCGAACCTGACAGCGGTATTTACAATGCCATGAATAAAGGTATCCGCAAAACCACCGGGGATGTGGTCGGCATGATAAATTCCGGCGACAGATATTATCCCGGCGCATTTCAAACCGTCTCTCAGGCTTTCGGAGAAACACCCGGAAGAAAAATTTTCTGGGGAGATGTGCAGTATGAACATCTGGGCAGAGTCAGAGGATTCCGCAAAAACAACCGTTATATCGGCGCATTCGCCCCGCATCCCTCGATGTTTGTTCCGCGCGCGGTATATGATGAAATCGGACTTTATGATGAAAGTTTCCGTCTGCTGGGAGATTACGATTTCATGTACCGGGCAGTCAATGCAGAAAAAGTGGAAGTCCTGTATGTGCCTGAACTGATTGCATATTACCTTGAGGGCGGACTCTCAGATCAGCGGATTTATCGTTGTCTTGCCGATGAACTGCGGGTCAAAATCAAATACAAAGCCAACCCGTTTTACGCTTATTTTCTGTTCGGATTAAAAGTTATAAAGAATCTTCCGCGTATTTTACTTGCAAAAAAATAAATTCGGGGTTATATTATTTGATTGCAATGTGAAAATTTAAAATTTCATTATTTTAATTTAATAGGAGAATGTAGAAATGTACGCAATTATTCAGACCGGCGGTAAACAGTTCACCGTCAAGACCGGCGACATCATCGAAGTCGAAAAGCTCGCAGCCGAAATCGGACAGGAAGTTATTTTCAGCGAAGTTCTCGCTATCGGAACCGATGACGGCAAACTCAATGCCGGCACTCCCCGTGTCGAGGGCGCCCAGGTTGCAGCCAAAGTTCTGGACCAGTTCCGCGCCAAGAAACTGATCGTCTTCAAGATGAAACGCCGCAAAGGCTATCGCCGCACCCACGGCCACCGTCAGAACCTTACCCGCGTTGAAATCGGCGAAATCAAGGGCTGAGGAAGACAATCATGCGTTACGATGCCAATGGAGCGTTGATCGAAACAGCGATTCCGGGAGTTCCCATGATCAACCGCGGAAAAGTCCGCGATGTCTATGATCTGGGCGACGCCCTGCTGTTCGTTGCCACCGACCGTCTGAGCGCCTTTGACGTGGTGCTTCCGACCGGTATTCCCCGCAAAGGAGAGGTTCTCACCCAGATTTCCAAATTCTGGTTCGGTTTCTTCTCGGATGTCAAAAATCACCTCATCACCGATGATGTGACCACCCGTCCGGAACTGGCACCCTACGCCAAGGATCTCGCCGGACGCTCCATGATCGTTCGCAAAGTCAGCATTTTCCCGATCGAATGTATCGTCCGCGGTTATCTTGTCGGCAGCGGCTGGAAGGATTATCAGAAAACCTCCACTGTTTCCGGAATCACATTGAGAGCCGGTTACAAGCAGGCCTCCATGCTGGATGAGCCTCTGTTCACCCCCTCAACCAAGGCCGCAATCGGCGAACACGACGAAGCCATTGACTTTGCCGGTGTCTGCCGCACGATCGGAGATGAAAAGGCTGCAAAGATCCGTGATCTTGCCCTCGATATCTATACCCGGGCAAGAGATTATGCCAAGAGCAAAGGCATCATCCTTGCGGACACCAAATTTGAGTTCGGTGAAGCCGATGGTGAAATCATCCTCGCCGACGAAGTATTGACCCCCGATTCAAGCCGTTTCTGGCTGGCTGACCTCTATCAGGAGGGAACCAGTCCCGCCAGTCTGGACAAACAGTATGTCCGTGACTATCTTGAAACGCTTGACTGGAATAAAACTGCCCCCGGTCCCGAACTGCCGGCAGAAGTGGCTGAAAAGACTGCTCAGAAGTATCTTGATGCCTACCGTATGCTCGCAGGACGCGATCTTTGACAAAAAGAAAATTTCTGTTATGTCCGAACCGCAGCTGACAGTTATTATTCCCAATTATAAAACACCGGAGCTGACGAAGATTTGTCTTCGTCTGCTCCGCAAATATGCCACCCCTGAACAGGTCAAAGTCATTGTTATTGACAATGCTTCAAACGACAGTTCCATTGAATACCTGCGCCGCCTTAAATGGATCAAGTTGATTGAACGGCAGGTGCCGCCGGAAGAATCCGGTCCCGAAATGCATGCTCGGGCTCTTGACGAGGCTTTTGCTCTGGTTGACACACCCTTTGTTATGATTATGCATACGGACACATTCATCCTCCGTCCGGACTGGATTGATTATCTTCTGGGACACTTTGATTCCGACCGCGTTGCGGGTGTCGGCAGTTGGAAGTTGGAGCCGCCCAAGTCTTTTCTCTGGAAACTGGCACATTGCCTGGAAGAAAAATTCCGTATCCTCAGCGGCAAAAAATACAAAAAAGAAATCCGTTATTTAAGAAGCCATTGTGCGGTATACCGTTCTGAACTTGTCCGTCAGCACACCGACGGTTTCTTTGACAACGAGTCTGCCGGAAAAAACATGCATCTGAAACTGATTTCCGCAGGATTTGACATGCATTTTCTCCCGTCGGATGACCTGGGCAAATTCATCTGCCATCTGAATCATGCCACCATGATTCTCAATCCGGCGGCAAGCGACCGCAAGACCGGCAAGCCTCCTGCCCGGGCTAAACTCAGCAGAAAAATGCAGATTTTTATGGATGTTCTTGATTCTCAGGACTTGGATCTCTGAACGGAATATCAATTATGAATATCGCGCTGGCATGTTTTAAATACAGTTCCGCAAAAACCTTTCCCCAGGATTCTGTGCGCCTTGCCGAAGAACTCCACAAACGGGGACACAAAGTT
>JAZQYS010000117.1:0-4006 GCA_045633645.1 Victivallaceae bacterium
GCCGTCGCGCAGTTCCAGAGCCTCGTTGCTGCCGGTGGACATCCCCGAGGGAACAGAAGCCCTGCCGAAAACACCGTTATCAAGTTCAACTTCAACCTCAACGGTGGGATTCCCCCGGGAGTCAAGTATTTCCCGGGCGTAAAGACGATTGATTTCTGCCATAATTATTCCTCCTCAAACAATAAGAAAATCCTCAATTTCCGTCAGACAGCGCGCCTTGCCGGAGTTATCCAGATAAACGATATCCTCCAAGCGGATACCGCCCCATTCCGGATAATACAATCCCGGTTCGACCGTCACAACAACACCTTTGGCAAGCACTTCAGTCGCGCGGTAAGAAAGACGCGGCGCCTCGTGAATATCCAGTCCGACACCGTGTCCGAGTCCGTGAAAGAAACCGTAATCGCCGCTTTCGTTTTTTCCGGTATAAAAGCCGTATTTTTCCAGCACACGGACGGCGGCATTGTGGATATCTTTGGGATTTGCGCCGGGCGCAATCAGTTTTTTAGCCGTTTCGCGCGCTTCAAGGACGGCTTCGTATGCCTTTTTGACAACACTTGACGGCTTGCCTTTTACCACAGTTCTCGTCAAATCGCCCCAGTAACCGTTTTCGGCGGAACGCGGAAAAATATCCATCACAATCGGCATATCGGCGTAAAGCACGCCGCTGCCGGTATTGTGGGGCTGGCTGCCCTGAAATCCGCCGGCACAAATGGTTCCCGTGGCAAGCATGCCGTGTTTCATCATGGTACTGTCAATTTCAAAACGCAACAGTTCGCTGGTCAGAGGAACTCCGTTCCAGACAAGAGTTTTTTCTGAAGAAATCTCCGCTTCTCTTAAAACCTCAAATGCACGGCGGCAACCGGCTTCAGCGGCACGCAGGGAACGGGTGATTTTATCAACTTCGCTCTCAGTTTTAAATTCCCTTTCAGGGAAAAAACTCTTTTCTTCTGCCTGAACAGTCAATCCGCACCCTCTGATTTTATCCGCCAGAAGCAGGGGAAAGTTTTCAGGAACAACAAATCCGTCAAGATACCATTGTTTTGCAATATTTTTAATCACATCCAGCCGGTTGGGTCCGCCGAATTCGTCATCTGAAAAGACCGCAACACCCGGAGAAGCAAAACTCTTTGCCCGGTTGTATTCAAGACTGGACATCACCACACCGCGGACACCGCCCGCCTCAAACCAGATAAAATCATCCGGCGTGGAAAAACCGGAAGCATAACGCAAATCCGCAGAACGCTCCCCCGAATCAATAATCAGTCTGCCCAGTGCCATTTTTAAAACTCCAACTCTCCGGCAAGGTACGCTGCAAGAACGGAATCCGCCCTGCCCGGTGCCGTTTTAACGAGAAACACACCCTCATCAGAAAGTGCCTGTTCCAGAGACTCCGGCACACTTGAAGCTATCAGAAGATCAACTTGAAGTCCGCAAAGCTGTTTGGCTAAAGATTCAGGTTTGTCATCGGGGGGACAGGCCTCCTGACGTTCTTTCAACTGACCGTGTTCGATCCGGTAATACGCAAAACGTCCGGAGTTGTCATTCCATTCTGTTGATACAGCAATAATCATGATGTCCTTTAATAATAAACCCCCGTATTGTAACGGGGGCAGGTTTGAAATTTTTAATTCTACTCAATCGCCGCAGCAGCCTCAGCCGCCTTGCGTACTTCACTGTCAGAAAGCGGAATTGCCTTGTGGCTGTGAATCTTTTCTCTCAGCGTGACACACTGCGCTTCAATCTTGTCAACTGCCGCATCAAACGCCTTGTAGAGGTCGAAATCTTCAACCTTGGCAGGCAGCACGTGGTACTTGCAGTTGAGGACGATTCCCGCCGTAAACTGGTTCTTGATGCGCTCCATAACGACACGGATGGAACTTACCTTGAGGGTGGTATCAGCAAGAATTGCGTTCAAACTGTCTTCGACATGCTGCTTGATGGCCGGGGTAATGCCAAATTGACGTCCGGTAATAGTGATGCTCATATCCACCTCCAGATTTTCTCCGGTTGAAAGCGGCACCGTTTTCCGGAACACCCGTTCCGGCACATTGAACCAGCCTTCTTTCCGGGTTTGCCCTGAGGTCAAACAGCCCTTTCCAAGCCGCCTGAAACTTCAGGAGCAGTTTTTTGTTGTGTCAACGGTCAACCCGCTGACGGAAAATCCTTGTCTTTTACATGGAGAACGCAGGTCCCAGATAGATCTCCTGAGCCTCCTTGCTGTTGATCAGGTAATCGCTTGAACCTTCAACGAGAATATTTCCCTGATACATGATATATCCGCGATTGACAACAGAAAGCGTTTCACGCACGTTGTGATCCGTGATGAGGATTCCCAGATTCCTGTCGCGCAGCTGCATGATGATCTGCTGCACATCGTGGACCGCAATCGGATCAACGCCGCTGAACGGTTCGTCAAGCATGATGAAACTGGGATTGGTCACCAGAGCACGGGTGATTTCCAGACGGCGGCGTTCACCGCCTGAAAGCGTCATAGCCTTCTGTTTACGCAGACGGGCAAGATCCAGTTCTTCAAGCAGCTCTTCAAGACGCTGCTTGCGCTGACGTCCTGAAATTGCCAACGTTTCAAGAATCGCCATAATGTTTTCTTCAACCGTCAATTTGCGGAAGATGGAGGGTTCCTGAGCCAGATAACCCATTCCCATTCTGGCGCGCTGATACATGGGCATATGCGTAATATCCACGTCGCGGAAGGTCACCTTTCCGCCGTCCGGACGAATCAGTCCCATCACCATATAAAAACTGGTTGTCTTACCGGCTCCGTTGGGTCCGAGAAGTCCGACGACCTCCCCCGGACGGACGGTCAGCGACACGTCACTCACCACACGGCGGCCCTTGTAAATTTTAACCAGATGTTCCGCTTTCACCAGCGGCGTTTGTTCTTCGTTCATCAAAAAATCCTGTTACGGTTTATCGTTTTTCTTTATTCTCCGTCTTATTATACACACGGGAAATCAAGTTATCAAGTGAATTTTTAAATTTTTTTCAAATAATTTAATATTTTTTTCGTATTTTCCCCGAAAAACCCTCAAATTCCGGTCAATCGGCGGAAATTTCCTGCCAGAACAAGTTTGAATTCAGCTTCAGAAAGAGTTTCACACAATGCGCCGTGAAGATTCATTCCGGCACTGCATACGGGAAAGTCGCTGCCGAAAAGCACCTTTTCCGCGCCCAGCTCATCCACGGCATTGCGGAGCATACCCCAGCGGAAAAGTCCCGTACCGGAAATATCCAGATAAAGATTTGAATACTTTTTGACCAGGCCGATACGCTGAGAATACGCCTCCCCGTCGCCGGGATGCGCCAGAACCACGTTCAGTCCGGGAAAAGTTTTGACGATATTTTCAAGAGCCGGCAGTTCCGGATTATTCACGTGCAAATTGGCAGTCATGCCCAATTCTTCAGCGGTCTCCCAGATTTTCATCATACCGCAGGAGTCGTAGGGTCCTGTCGGCATACAGTAGTTGACCATCTCTCCGATCCAGCGGATACCCGCAGAGTAAAAGTCCCTGAGCATACGGCAGGATTCCTCAGGATATTCGCCGTGGACATGTATGCCCGGCACATAAAACCAAGGATACTTTTCACGCAGTTCCAATGCGGCATCATTATAGGTCATCAGCGTTTTGAAGTCCATTTTTTCAGCAAAACCGATGAATGAACCGCAACACCGGGAAATACCCAATGCCTGCAAATTTTCAATGAATTCTTCTGTCGTTGCCGGAAGACCGAAACGTCCGATATTTTTTCCGCACGACGGCAGAAAAGGGTGGACGTGCGCGTCAATAACGTCGTATTTCATAAGAGCTTCCCCCGCTTCTGCGGTTTGGGAAACATGGCGGCAAGTCCGAAAAATCTCCGGTCAGGCGGTGTCGGAATTGCACCGTTCCCCGGCAGAGCCTTCATCAGACACTTTGCCGCATACCAGGCAAGGAAACCTGAAAGCAAATCCGCAAACAAACGGGCATAGAACAATACTGCCACA
>JAZQYS010000118.1:0-1996 GCA_045633645.1 Victivallaceae bacterium
AGGCAAAAACATAAAAAAATTAGCCAAAACTAACTTGATTTTTTCATACGCACGTGATACATTATATCACAATGCAGAACCAAGGTCGGGAAATTCTTTTCAATACACTCCCCTGTGATTCTGTTATTTTTTGATTCAAGAGTTAGGCAAAACTAATTGATTATAACAACTTCATTTCCAAGGAAAAATGTCATGAATGAACAATGTTGTCATTGCGGCTGCACAAACGCCAAAGGTTCTTTGGCTGAACTGCCGGTCGGCACAAAAGCAACCATCGTCGGAATTTTACCTCAGTCTCGCGGACGGAAAAAATTAGCAGACGTGGGAATCGTTCCCGGGACGGAATTACTCATTGAGGCACATGCCCCTTTCGGTGGTTTGATCCGGGTAAAAGTCATGGAAACAAGTATGGCTTTGCATAAAGACGACGCAGCTTGCATTATGATCGAAAAAACGGAGGATTCCGATAATGAATAAGAAATTCCGTATTGTACTTGCCGGTAATCCCAATTGCGGCAAAACCTGTATTTTCAATGCGCTGACCGGAACAAGACAGCACGTCGGCAATTATCCAGGCGTAACCGTGGAAAGCAAATCAGGATCTTTCTCCTTGAACGAGATGGAAATAGAGTTAATCGACCTGCCCGGAGTTTATTCTCTTTCAAGTTCTTCTCCGGAAGAAGCAGTCGTTTTTGAGGAACTGACACAAAAAGGTATTGACTTGATTGTAAATGTGGTGGATTCCACCATTCTTCAGCGCAGTCTTTATCTTACAACGCAGCTTGCAGAACTTCATATTCCCATGCTCCTGACATTCAATATGAGTGATGATGCGCGAAAAAAAGGGTTGAAATTTGATATTCCAAAACTGGAAAAGTATTTCGGAGCCCCTATCGCCCAGACAGTCGGCAACTCTTCACGCGGCGTGCAATCTCTCAAAGAAAAAATAATCGACACTCTGGCAAAATTGGATGACCACGGTATGCCGATGCTCTCTTACGGTGCAGATTTTGACGATGCAATCAATGCCGTTGCTGAAAAAATAGATACTCTGAATATTGAAGAATACAGTCACATTCCCTCCCGTTTCTTTGCCATTAAATTGCTGGAAAAAGATTCAAGTGCTATGAAAATTGAATCTATGAAGCCGGTTTGGGAAGAAGTTGATGCTCAAATCCAGCATCTTAAAAACAAGCACGCAATTGTTGCGGATACCTTTATGGCAGACCGCCGTTATGCGATGCTTTCAGGAGCTTGTCGCAATGCAATCTCTTTCAGTCAGGAAAAACGCCGGGAAATTTCAGATAACATTGACAAAGTCATAACCAATAAGTTTTTGGGATTTCCGCTGTTTCTGGCAATTATGTATGCGACATTCTGGTTTACTTTCATCTGTGCTGATCCGCTGATGGGATATATTGAAGATTTCTTCGGCTGGTTCGGCGGAGTTGTCGGCAGTCTCTGGAATCCTGAAACCCTGCCCTTTGTCCGCAACATGGTTATTGACGGTATTATTGCCGGTGTCGGCGGAGTAATTGTTTTTCTGCCCAACATTCTTTTCCTTTTCTTTGCCATAGCCATTCTGGAAGAATCCGGTTATATGTCCCGTGCCGCCTTTGTTATGGATGGTATCATGCGTAAATTCGGACTTCAGGGCAAATCCTTTGTCCCGTTGGTTCTCGGATTCGGCTGTACTGTTCCTGCTATCATGGCAACCCGCACTATTGAATCAGAACGCGATCGCAAAATTACTATCATGGTTCTGCCCTTTATGAGCTGCGGAGCAAGATTGCCGATTTACGCCCTTATCATTCCTGCATTTTTCGCTAAACAGTATCAGGCATTCACGATGTGGATGATTTATATCATCGGTGTGCTGGTGGCATTGATTGCTGCCCGGATTATGAAATCCACACTTTTTAAGGGAGAGGGCGAAGTCTACCTGATGGAATTGCCGCCTTACCGTATGCCCAGTCTCAAAAGCTTGATGCTCCAC
>JAZQYS010000119.1:0-12232 GCA_045633645.1 Victivallaceae bacterium
CTTGAAAAGAGATAGGGGGTTCGGGGGGAAGAGGAAAATTTCTTTTCACATGGAAAAGAAGTTTTCCTCTTCCCCCCGGTTCCCATATCCCTTATCGGAAAAAGGGATTATTTAAAGTATTCGACCGCGTTGCGGAAGAAGATGGCGCCTTCGCCTTCGGCGGGGAGGGTGCCTTTTTCGCGCTGGTTGGTCCAGTCGGGAGCGTTGAACGGAGAGAGGAACGCTTCCGGGTGGGGCATGAGGCCGAAGACTCTGCCGGTGGGATCGCAGATACCTGCGATGGAGTTCAGAGAACCGTTGGGCAGAGCGGGGAATTCCGTAGCGATGGAGCCGTCGGGATTGGCATACTTGACAGCGACCAGGTGTTTTGCTTCAAGTTCAGCGATGAGTTTATCATCGGCGACGAACTTTCCTTCACCGTGGCGCAGGGGCAGACGGACAAGATCAATTCCTCTGGTGAAAACGCAGGGGGATTCCGGATCGGCTTTAAGGGTACACCAGTCATCGCGGAAGACGCCGGTATCGTTGTGGGCAAGAGCGACAGTCTGGTTGAAGTAATTTCCATCCAGAGCAGGAACCATACCCAGACGGGTCAGGGTCTGGAAACCGTTGCAGATACCGATGACGAGTTTGCCGTCATCCACAAATTTCTGCAGCTGATCGCGCAGGTTGAATTTGACTCTGTTGGCGAACACGGTTCCGGAACCCAGGTGGTCGCCGAAAGAGAATCCGCCGATGAAGCAGAGCAGATGGTATTCATCCAGCTTGTGTTCTCCGGTCAGAAGATCGTTGAGGTGGACAAGTTCGGGATCGGCACCGGCGAGGGTACAGGCTGCGGCGGTTTCGCGTTCGCAGTTGAGACCGAATCCGGTGATAACGAGAGCTTTGATTTTTTTGTTCATGGTATTAAGTGTGATAATCTGCGTTGATTTTTACATATTCGTAAGAAACGTCACTGCTCCAGACCCAGTAATTGGAGTCTCCGTCATTAAAGTCGCACCGGATGGTGAACTCATCTTTTTTTACAACTTCTGCGGCAACAGATTCCGGAGTTCCGGCATCTCCGCCCTGTGTCATGACCGGAACGCCGTCGATGGAAATATCGCATTTATCCGGATCAAAAACAGCACCGGAGTAACCCAAAGCTGCGGCGATACGTCCCCAGTTGGGATCATTGCCAAACCAGGCGGTTTTGCACAGAAGAGAATTGGCAACGGATTCCGCCGCCATTTTGGCATCTTCAACACTGCGGGCATTGACGACTTCGATTGTCACAAGTTTGGTGGAGCCTTCGCCGTCTTTGACCATACGGTGTGCCAGATTTTTCATGACTTCAAGCAAAGCGGCTTTGAAGTCCGCTTCGTCCTGCGTACCGGCGGCAATTTTGACACCGGAAACACCGTTGGCAAAAATCAGTACTGTATCATTGGTACTCATATCGCCGTCAACGGTGATGCGGTTGAAGGAGTTTTGAGCATTTTCTTCCAACATACCGGCAAGGACATCTTTATCAATATCCGCATCGGTGGTGATGAAACAGAGCATGGTGGCATGGAGTCCTGCCATACCCGGATTGATCATGCCCGCACCTTTGGTCATGGCGCCGATGGTAACGGTTTTGCCGTTGATTTCCAACTTTGCCGCAACCGCTTTGGGAACGGTGTCGGTGGTCATGATAGCGCGCGCGGCATTGTTTCCGCCGTCGGCTGAAAGCTGCGGAATTGCCAGATCAAGAGCCTTTTCAATTAAGGCCATATCCATCTGAACACCGATTCTTCCGGTGGAGGCAACAGCGACGGCGTCAGGAGCTATTCCCAACTTTGCCGCAGCAAGAGCCGCCGTTTTGCGCGAGGCTTCCAGACCGGGTTTACCGGTACAGGCGTTGGCGATTCCGCTGTTGACTGAAACAGCCTGAAGTTTGCCGCCTTTGGCAAGGATCTCTTTGCAGTAACGCACAGGAGCCGCCGCAAAACGGCAGGTGGTGAAAACACCTGCGGCATTGGCGGGAACTTCACTGTAAAGCAGAGCAAAATCAGCTGCGCCGCTGCGTTTGAATCCGGCAGTTACGCCGGCAGCCTTGAATCCGGGAGTACTGGTTGTGCTGCCGTTTTCAATAAAAGAAAAATTTTTCATTCAATTTTTCCTCCCATAGTGGCTTTTACATTGATCGCGATACCGCCCCTGGGACGGAATCTGCCGATGACTTCAGCCTTGCGGGGTTTGGCAACTTCAACCACGGCATTGAGCAGATGATTGACAGCCTCTTCGTGGAAGATGTTGGCATTGCGGAAACTGTAAAGATAAAGCTTGAGAGATTTGCTTTCAATACAGAGTTTGTCCGGCACATAACGGAGAATGATGTGTCCGAAATCCGGTTGTCCCGTGACGGGACACAAAGAGGTGTATTCCGGACAGTCAAACTCAATCACATAGTCTCTGTCGGCATAAAGATTGTCAAAAACCTCCAGCTTCGCCTGGTCGGGCGAAGTCGGATAATTTTTGTGGGAATCCTGAAGCAGAGTCAGTTTCCCGAAACGTTCTTTGGGTGCAGTATCCATGTAAAAAGTCCTGAATAAATTAAAACTGAAATCCTCCTGAGCCGTAATTCCCTTGCGGGAATTGCGGCTTATTCCCATTCGATGGTTCCCGGGGGTTTCTGGGTGATATCATAAACGACACGGTTCACGCCGGGCACCTCTTTGATGATCCTGTCGGACATCTTGAAGAGCAGTTCCCAGGGCAGCTGAACGACTTCAGCGGTCACGGCATCCACACTGTTGATGGAGCGGATGGCAACGACATAATCGTAACTGCGGCGTCCGTCGCGGATACCGGTGGTTTTGACGGGAACGAAGATGGCAAAGGTCTGCCAGGTGCGGTGATACCAGCCTGAAGAAAGCAGTTCTTCAGTGACGATGTTATCCGCTTCACGCAAGATCGCGAGGGTTTCGCGGCGGATTTCTCCGACATGGCGGACGCCGAGGGAGGGACCGGGGAAGGGATGACGGTCGATCAGTTCAGAGGGAAGACCCAGCTTGCGGCCGACTTCACGGACTTCATCTTTGAAGAGGCGTTCAACGGGTTCAACCAATTTGAACTTGAGGTTTTCGGGCAGACCGCCCACGTTGTGATGGCTCTTGATAACGCCGTTGGGGTTGCCGTCAAAGGAGATACTTTCCAGAATATCCGGATAGATGGTTCCCTGTCCGAGGAACGGGGCTTTGCTGGCGGCGGCGGCTTCGGCAAAAACTTCGATGAATTCTTTACCGATGATTTTGCGTTTCTGTTCAGGATCGGTGACGCCGACGAGTTTATCCAGAAAACGGTCAGCGGCATCAACGACGACAAGATTCATACCGAAGTTGCGTTCAAAGATTTCTTTGACCATTTCTTTTTCGTTTTTGCGGAGCAGACCGTGGTCAACGAAAACGCAGATGAGTTTGTCTCCGATCGCCTTGTGGATGAGAGCGGCGACAACACTGGAATCCACGCCGCCTGAAAGTCCGAGAACGACGTGTTCGTTGCCGACCTGGGCGCGGATATCTGCAACAGCTTCATCAATGAAGTTATCCAGACTCCAACTGCCGGTGCATTTACATTCGTTGAAGCAGAAATCAACGGCAGTCTGAACGGCGTTGTCCGGATCCGTGACAACCAGCTGAGGAATGCCGCAGACAGCAAATTTCTGTTTGGCTTCTTCCAGCAGAGCGCCGTTGCCGTCGGCAACAAAAATCAGTCCAGCGGGTTTTTCCGCGTTGACTCTTTCGACGGACGCGCTGTACGGAATGACCATGGTATAGACCTTTTGGGCTCTGACCGCACGGGCGAGTTTTTGTATCCCCTCACAACCGCAGTTGATCAGGACGACTGTTTCAGGTGTTACTTTCATAATTTATGAAATCCCTCTTGTGTATTGTTTACAGTTTGCTTAACACGATGGCGGCATTGGAACCGCCAAAGGCGAAACTGTTTGATAATGCGTGTTTGATATCTGTTCCCGTCCGGCAGGTGCGGACGAAATCTGCCCACGAAAATTCCGGATCGGGGTTTTCAAGATTAAGCGACGGCGACAGAAAGTTCTTTTCAAGCATGAGAGAGGTGAAAATAACTTCAGCCGCGCCGGTTGCACCCACCATGTGTCCCGTCTGGGACTTGGTGCTGTTGACGGCGGGATTGGTTCCGAAAACATCGTAAATTGCCGCCATTTCAATCGGATCCCCCACCGGAGTGCCGGTTCCGTGTGTATTGATATAACCGATATCTGCGGGGGAAAGTTTTGCATTGGCGACCGCTGCGCGCATGACGGCGGCACCGCCGGCAGCATCGGGAACGACCATGTCTTTGGCGTTGCTGTTTGAAGCAATTCCGGAAACCAGCGTGATGGGCTTTCCGCCCCGGCGTTTTAAACTGGATTCTGATTCAAGCAGAACATAAGCTGCGCCGCCTGCGATGACAAAGCCGTCACGGTCTCTGTCAAAGGGACGGCTGGCGCGTTCGGGTGTATCGTTGTATTTCTTTGACAGGGCGCGGCAGGCGTTGAAACCCAGAGCCTGGACCCAGTCCAGATGTTCAGCTCCTCCGGCAATGACCATGTCGTATTCCCCTGAACGGATCAGTCTTGTTCCGTGGATGATGGCAATGGCACTGCTGGCACAGGCGGCGGAAATATCATAGGATTCGCCCGTGATTCCGAAACAGATCGAGAGATTTGAAACCGCATTGGAGGGCATGACACGGGGAACTGAAAACGGATTGACACAACGGATTTTGTATTCTTTTGCGTAACCGTGGGTACATTCAAAGAGTTCCCGGTAACCGCCCCGGGCGATACCGCTGATAACGGCGATTCTGTAATTTTTTGCTTCGTCAGGAGCGATTCCTGCTTCGGCAAGAGCTTCACGGACGGCGGCGATTGACATCTGGGCAACAGGCGGCGCAAAGCGCAACGCCTTGCGGTCAAACAAATCAGAGATATCAGGGGCGTGATCGGGCAGACCGCCGACAGTGCTTTCGAGGTGATTTTCAACGAAGTCGGCAATGGTGCTGATACCGCTTATACCTTCAAGCAGTGCTTTTTCATTGGCGGCAAGACCGTTCCCCAAAGGGGAAATAATTCCGCGTCCGCTGATAAAAACATGTTCCATGCACTTGACCTTTGGCTTTTATAAAAACTGAAAAATCCGGATATTTAAAACATTCACTTTATTTAATATACAGCACATGTGTAATTTTTCTAATCAATTTTCCACCTTTTTGCATGGAATAGTCCTTAATTTGTGCTATATTACCATTGAAACAGCAAAAATGAAGGCAAAATGAGTATTTTAAAAGTAAAAAATCTTTCTGTGGAGTTTCTCTCGGGCAGGGAATATCTGCGTGCGGTCAGCGATGTTTCTCTGGATATTTGCGAAGGCAGGATTACGGCACTTGTCGGAGAATCCGGCTGCGGCAAAAGTGCCAGCTGTCTGTCGCTTGCCAAACTTCTGCCGTCTCCGCAGGCGCGGGTGAGTGCCGATGAGGTGAGTTTCACCCTGCGTTCCGGAGAAAAAGTGGATATTTTCAAACTGCCGCCCCGTCAGCTGCGGAAATTAAGAGGCAGAGAGATCGCTTACATTTTTCAGGAACCTCAGGCGTCGCTCAATCCGGTTTTCCGTATCGGAGATCAGATTGCGGAGGTGCTGCAACTGTGCTGTCCTGAAGTATCCGACCGCCGTAAACGGGTGATTGAACTTCTTGAAGATGTTGGTATCCCTGCACCGGAACAACGTATTTCAGCTTATCCCCATGAACTGTCCGGCGGTATGCAGCAGCGGGTCATGATTGCCATGGCTCTTGCCGGAAATCCCCGCCTGCTGATTGCTGATGAACCGACAACCGCGCTGGATGTAACCATTCAGGCACAGATACTTGAGTTGATTGACCGTTTAAGAAAAGAGCGCAATATGGCGGTGATTCTGGTGACGCACAATTTGGGAATCGTTTCTCAGCTGGCGGATGATGTCGCTGTGATGTATGCCGGAAATATTGTGGAATATGCTTCTGCGGAGAAATTGTTTTCAAATCCTCTTCATCCCTACACCCGGGCTTTGCTGCGGGCGGTGCCGCGTCCGGGCGGAACGGAACGCTTGGAAACCATTCCCGGAAAAGTTCCTGCAATTGCCGACTTTCCCGCCGGCTGCCGTTTTGCCGGCAGATGTTCCTGCGCCCGTGAAAACTGTATTTCAACGTTCCCCGAACTTGTCAGGATTGACGACGGGCATTTCTGCCGCTGTTTGTGGAGTGAAAAATGAAAAAGCATCTGCCGTTGGTTTTTCTCCTGTTTTTTCTGTTTTCCGTCGTCGGTGGAACAATCTGGTTGATTATGACTTATCCGCACAGAAAAGCCCCGGCAGTCCGCGATTACAACCTGTCTCAGAAGCGGGTGCAGGCGTTGAAAAATCAGGTTGTCCTGTTTGTGGAAAAAAAGAAATACCGCGAAGCTGAGAACTTTCTGCGGCGGATCATTGAGGCTCTCCCCGGTAATAACAAGGCGGTTTTAATGCACGGAAAGGTAAATTTTCTGCGCGGAGAATATGCGTTGGCGGAGCAGACTTTCCGTCAGGTGATTATTGCTGATCCTGATAATCCTGTCGCCCGCAATAATCTGGGGGTTCTTCTGATTTCCCGCGGACTTTATGAGTCAGGCATCCGGGAACTGATGACGGCGTTGGAAACTTCCGGCAGGGCGGGATATGTTCTGAAAAATATTTATCTGGCATTTCTGCTTTCAGGAAATCTGCCGGAATCACAAGGGTATTGGAAAATGGCATCGCAGGAAAATTCCGTTCCGCCCGAAGAGGCACTTCTTCTGCTGCCTGAGAAAACCGTACCATAGGAGGATTTTTTATGGGTAAAATTCAGGTGATGAGCCGCGATCTGGCGAACCGTATCGCCGCCGGTGAAGTGATAGAACGCCCCGCATCAGTTGTCAAGGAACTGGTCGAAAATGCCATCGATGCCGGTGCAAAGCGGGTATTCATTCAAATTGAACGTGCCGGAACCCGTTTGATTCAGGTGCGTGACGACGGCTGCGGCATGAGTGAAGAAGATGCTCTTCTTTCTCTTCAGCCGCACGGTACCAGCAAGTTGAAAGATATTTCAGATCTGGATAATATTCTCACGCTCGGATTCCGCGGTGAAGCTCTTCCCTCTATCGCCTCCGTCAGCCGGTTTACCTTGAAAACCCGTGAAAAAGAAGCGGCACTCGGAACGAAAATAGCCTATGCCCCGGATGGTTCTGTTTCAGGAGAACCCGACGGAAGTCCCGCGGGAACAACTGTTGAAGTCCGCGATCTCTTTTACAACACTCCGGCAAGGAAAAAATTCCTGAAATCCCCCGCAACTGAAGAACATCACATCGAAGAAGCAGTTTTGACCCTTGCCCTCGGACACCCTGAAACGGGATTTGAACTGCGTATTGATAACCGTGTTGCTTTTATTCTCGCGGCGGATTCCAGCCTTGAAGTCAGAATAAGAGAACTTTTCGGCAAAAACTTTGCCGCCAATATGCTTAAAATCGACCATCGTGAAAACAATCTGCATATTACCGGTTTTGTCGGCAGTCCGGGATTTACCCGTCCTTCACGCAAAGAACAGCGGATTTTTATCAACAACCGTGCGGTGGAGTCTCCCGCCGTCTACCGGGGTATCCGTGACGGATTCGGTACGCTTGCCCCTGAGTCCGGCAGATTTCCCCCCGCTGTGATTTGTCTTGACATGGGCCCCTCAGAACTGGATGTCAACGTTCATCCCGCCAAGCGTGAGGTGCGTTTCCGTTCCGAATTTGCCGTGACAAGAGCCGTTGCTTCCGCTGTCGGAAATGCCCTGCGCGGTATGGCTCTTCCCGCAGAAGAAGAGGATTTCAGCAGTATGCCGCTTTCCGGCAAAGTGCCGCTGAATAATATCCTTGATGCTGCAATGGTTCATTATCACGCCAAAAATGATATTCAGCCGACTTTGGAAAGTTCCGTTTTTGAAGAAAGTACCCCGACAGAAAGTGATTCCGCTGAATATCCTGAACCTGTTGTTGTTTCTGTTCCGGAAATTTCAGTTCAATCGTTTGATGACAGCGATGACCTTCGGGATCTTTCCATTTTGCATTTGACCGACCGTGACAGCAGTCAGGCTCCTTATGCCCCCCGTATGAATATTCCCGAAACACCGGTTTTCGGCGGGGATTGGCCCGAAACGGTTCTGGGCGTTTATGATAACACTTATATTCTCTGTTCGGGCAAGGAGGGCTTGATGTTGATCGACCAGCACGCCGCACACGAGAGGATTTTATTTGAACAAATCGTTGCCGCTGCTGAAAAGGGAAATGTCCCTGCTCAAAAACTGCTGCTTCCCAAAACTCTTGAACTGCCCCGCAGTCAGGTCGGATATCTGCTCAATCATCAGGAACTGTTTGCAGGATTAGGATTTGATATTGAATCCGCCGGAGGCAACACCGTTTTTGTCAACTCCGTTCCCGCAAGTTTTTCAGACTGCCGCACACCCGAGGAAATCGTTCCTGAAATGCTCGCTGAATTATTGGAACGCAGCGAGATACGTCACGGTGCCGCCGATCTTGCCGCCGCCGCCCGCGCCGCCTGCAAAGCCGCTGTCAAGGCACACGAAGCAAAAACTTTACCGGAACTGGAAAAACTCCTGCACGATCTGCGCGCCTGCCGCCAGGGAACCCTCTGCCCCCACGGCAGACCCACCATGATTACCCTCTCCCGCCTCGAACTCGAACGCCGCTTCGGTAGAAGGTAGGAGTCGGGGGGAGGCGAACCCCCCACCACTTTTCAAAAAAAGCGGGGTATTTGTTGCGGGGTTGATTTACCGTTGAGTGTGTTTTTGAGTTGAGTTTTTTGTTATTCCGGATGGGGAATTATGGAGAAAAAAGAGTTTTCAACACCTGATTTGCCTTTTGCTCTTGGCGTTATTTGTGTCTGTGCCGCCGGGTTGGGGTATCATCTTGTTTTTCTTCTCCCGGTTCTTGTCTGGGCATGTTGGATAAACCGCAAGTTTTTGTTTTTTACCCTTTGCGGTATGACTGCAGGGATTCTTGCTCTTGCATTCCATCAGCATTTGGAACAGAAGCGTTTGGAGCAGCTGCCTGCCAAAGGAACTTTTTTAAATCTTGTCTGTCAAAGTTGTGACAGTACTGTCTCTTTTGTTCCCGGTCTGCCGCAGGCTTCTTCGTTTTCGGCAAAGATTTTGAAAATCGGTGACAGAGATGTTGCCGGAAACATCAAAGTTCTTATTTACACCGGCAAAAGCTGTATTCCGGTAAGATACAGCGAAAAATTTTCCGTTTCCGGCGGTTTTTCTCCGGCTGAAGAAGATAATTCCTACGGCAGATATCTTGAAAGCAGAGGTTTGCACGGTACTTTTCAGGCTGAAAAAATCAAAAGTCTCTCCCCGCCCGGCGGATTTGTTTATCAATTGTTGTGTGTGCGTGACAAATTGCTTGAGCGCACCTTGTGCGGGGTTTCTTCTGATACTGTTAAAATCATTATCAGTACCATGTTTTTCGGTGTTTCAGGCGGATTTGACAACGCCATGAAACAGACTTTTCTCAATTCAGGAACTCTGCATTTATTTTCGATTTCAGGAATGCATCTTGCGGCAGTAGCGATGCTGTTGCTGATTCCCGCAGTATTATTGCCTTTTTGTATCCGTTATTGGGTGGTTGCGGCTCTTTGTATATGTTATGCGCTTTCAACCGGAGCCAATCCGCCGGTTATGCGGGCGTTGATTGTCATTTGTTTCTGGTGTGCGGGAAAAGCGTTTCTGTTTCATAAAGATCCTGTGGATCTGCTGGCCCTTGCCGCCGCTGTTCTGCTGCTTGTTTCTCCCGGATTGATTTACAATGCCGGTGCGCAATTTTCATTTTTCATTACGGCTATGCTGCTTTTGACTGTCAGGAGAATAGCGCATTACCGCACCGAAGAAGGGATTTTTATGTACGCCATTCCCCGGAATCCCCTGACTTTCAGGTGGCACAAAAGAGAAAATGTCAAGTGGTCTGTTATTTCAGCCGTACTTATTTGCGTGACGGCTTTTGTTGCCGGTATCGGTATATCTGCAGCCAATCAATTGCCTGTTCTGCCCGGTTCGGTTTTTATGAATCTGGTTCTGATGTTCTGGGTGCCGCTGCTTTTTATTTTGATTGCAGTCCGGCTTCTGGTGGGGAATTACTTCCCCACGGCAATCGTTGAATACACTTTCGGACTTCTTGAGGACTTTTGTTTTGAAGGCAGTCAGTTGATTTTGCCTGTCAGCCTTGCGGTCGGACATATCTTTGAAGCGGTCATTTTCTGTATTGCGTTGTTATTTGCAGTCGGGAGTTCAAGCCGTCTGAAGCGTTATCTTTTTGCTGTGACAGCGGCGGGGATTCTGCTGCTCTGGCTGATACGCCCCTGTTTTCTTGCGCCGCGGATGATTTTTATATCATCAGACAGTGAATTGCCTCCGGTCATTGCCATTGCCGAACCACGGGAAAATTTGGGATTTTTTATCAATGCCCCGGATTTTGAAATGTGTGATACGGCGGTGGATTTCATGCACCGAGCCGGTATTTTCAGAAGTGAGGCTGTTTTGTTCACACAAAGTAAAAACAGTTACTCTTCTCTCTGCCGTTTGACGGCACCGGTCCCTCCTTCAAGGATTCTTTTGCCCGACGGCAGCGGCGGACTGCTTTTGCGTTATCTGACGGAAAACAGACTGAAAAATGTCGTTTCCGGCAGCAGAGAACGGGAATTTGTGAAAATTTTTAAAGAAAAATCGTTTTGCAGACTTGAATATTTCAATCCCGGCTCTAAGTTAAGTTTCCGTATAGAATGGAATGACACGTCCGCCGGACGGATTGTTTCAATCAACGGTACGCCCGCAAGGTTCATCCCATGGGGCAACAGACAGGAGATTCTCTATTATGAATTCAGATAAAAAGATGAAAATTTGCCACGTCATCACGCGGATGATCGTCGGCGGCGCACAGGAAAATACCCTTCTGACAATCAAAGGTCATGTTGAAAAAGGACACGAGTGTGTTCTTGTGACCGGTTTTTCTCCCGGGCGTGAAGGGGAACTCCTGAAAAATGTGGATCTTCCCGAATTCAGAATTGAGACTTTCCCCGACTTGGTGCGTGAACTTTCTCCCGTCCGGGATTTCATGGCGTTTCTGCGTTTGAAAAAATTTTTCAAAAAAGAAAAGTTTGATGTCGTTCACACCCACAGCTCCAAAGCAGGCATCATCGGACGTCTTGCCGCCCACGCCGCCGGTGTGCCTGTCGTTGTCCACACCGTCCACGGACAGGCTTTTCACCCTTACGAAAAGTGGTGGAAAAACAAATTGTATATTACCCTTGAACACTTTGCCGCCAACTGGTGTGACAGAATTTATGCCGTTGCTCAGGCGATGATTGACCAGTGTGTCGATGCACGCGTTGCTCCCCGTTCTAAATATCAGGTGGTTTACAGCGGTATGGATACCTCCGCTTTTGATTCTGCCAGGCGTGAACCGGAATTGCGTCAGAAACTGGGTATCCCCGAAGATGCAGTTGTCGTTGTCACCGTTGCCCGTTTGTTTGAACTCAAAGGATACGAGTTTGTTCTTCCGGCGGCAAAGAAACTTATTCCGCAATACGGAAATTTACATTTTCTCATCGTCGGAGACGGTCCCATGCACGATGAACTTTTAAGTTCCCTTAAAGCGGATAATATGGATGACCGTTTCCACTTTGCCGGACTTGTCCCCCCGCACGAAGTCTGCCGCTACATCGCTCAGGCGGATATGCTCTGGCACCTTTCCCTGCGTGAAGGACTGCCCCGTTCCGTCGTTCAGGCTCTTGCTACCGGTATTCCCGCTGTCGGATTCCACCTTGACGGAACTCCCGAAGTTGTCATCAACGGCAAAACCGGATTCACCGTAACGCCTGAATCCGTTGATGAAGTTATTGACGTTTCCCGCAAACTTCTTGACGATAAAAATCTGCGCGTTGAAATGGGCGAGCGCGGAAAAGCCCTCGTCCTTGAACGCTTCAACTGGCGCAAAATGTCCGATATCCTCGAAAAAGAATACTTGCGTCTTCTTTTCCGTTGAATGAGGCGGTGGGAATCGGGGGGAAGAGGAAAACTTCTTTTCACACGAAAAGAAGTTTTCCTCTTCCCCCCAAGCCCCCCATCTCTTTTCAAGAAAAGCAGAGAA
>JAZQYS010000120.1:0-2336 GCA_045633645.1 Victivallaceae bacterium
TATACCCCTGACGGCTCATCTTGCCCGAGCCATACCAGACTGCGGCAAGCAAACCCTCGGGGTATACAGGGGCGCACCAACTTGTCAGACAGGTCAGACTGGTCAGACTGGTCAGACTGGTCAGACACAAGCGCCCCCCGCAGTTTAGCACACCGCCGTTGCCATCAAGTTGCCTTGTATACCCCTGACGGCTCATCTTGCCCGAGCCATACCAGACTGCGGCAAGCAAACCCTCGGGGTATACAGGGGCGCACCAACTTGTCAGACAGGTCAGACAGGTCAGACAGGTCAGACACAAGCGCCCCCCCGCAGTTTAGCACACCGCCGTTGCCATCAAGTTGCCTTGTATACCCCTGACGGCTCATCTTGCCCGAACCATACCAGACTGCGCCTCAGCACACCCTCTGCAAAACACCCCGCTTTTTTTGAAAAGGGGTCAGCGTTTCAGACGGTGGTCTGCACCTTTGAAGTGGATAAATTCGCACATACCCAGCAGGCGGCTGCAGATATTTTTGCCGTAGCGTTTGCTCAAATCGTTTCTGTCGTGGGCGTTGGATGTAAAAAAAGTCGGCAGCCGTGTCCCCTGCCACTGGCGCTCGCGTTCACGGATAAAGTCCGCCATGGGCAGTTGATTGCCGAAACTTCTGGCATTTTCTTCACAGCCCAAATCGTCAACCACCAGAGGACGGTAGCGGTAATCATCCGCAAGAGTCCAGAAACCGGAACCGGATTTGAGGGCAAAAGCTTTCGCCAGTTCATCGGTGGTTATCATTTCAACATCGCAGAGACCTGAAAAAAACAGCATAGCCGTTGTCTTGCCCGTACCGGGTTCCCCGAAAAGGAACAATCCCCGTTCAGGATAATCGCAGAGTCCCTCTTTTGCCGCGCGCCAATGGGCGATATAGCGGACAACAGCGGCAAAACTTTCAGTATTTTCCTCAGCAACACGGTAATTGAACTTTTCTTCGATAACTTTCATGTAATGCGCCGTGTAACGCTTATGAATATCCTCCGGTACTGCCTTGCGTTCCGGACGGACGACCTTATTCAAATCAAAAACCATCAAAAGCCTTCCTTTCTTCGTCTGAAATATCTTCAATGTCATTGCCGTCAAATTTGTCATACGCTCCCGGCGGAGCCGTCTTGCGTTTTTCCTGACTGCGGATCATCCAATTGGTCAGAAAACTTTTGATATTCCGTTTTCTCCGGTTCCGGTTGCTGTCCAGCCAGCTTTCAGCGTTCCGCAATTCCTGCTCAATGTCAAGTGACGGAAACTGTTTGCGCCAGTAATTCAAAAGATTTTCATTGATTCCGTGCAATTTACCATCATCATCGTAGCCGTATGTGACCGGAGGGAACTTCGGCTCTTTGCATGTCATGCCGGATTTTTTTTGTTTTTCAGTTCCCGATTCATCAACATTAACAGTTTCATTAACATTTTCATTTCCATTTTCATTTTCATTTTCATTTTCATTGCTTTTCCTGTTTTCAAAACCCCGGTTTTTCTCTTCGGAAACCCCGGTTTGCTCTTTTGTTTCAATTGTTTTTTTAGGACGACCTCCCTTTTTTCCATTCTCCCGATGGTTTCTGTTCGAATCTATCACCGGTTTAATTACACAAAATACTGCCCGCACTGCTCCTGTTACTTCAGGAAATGTTCCTTTTAACGCATATTCTCCGATTGCGTTATAAAGTTTTAACTGTTCCTTTTCGTCAAGGCACTGCGCCGCTTCAAAAAATGAAGCATAAAAAACAAAACTCTCTGACATTTCTATTTATCCCCCTTTTGTAAAAAAAATCCCTTTCCACAATAGCGACCTTTCGTCACCCATGCTTTTTGAAAACGCGCTGTTCCCGATAAGGGTCGATGGCTCTTGGGGAAGGGAAAAACTTCTTTTCACGAGAAAAGAGGTTTTTCCCTTCCCCAAACCCCAACCCTTTTCAAGAAAAGCGAGGTATTTTAAAAGTAAGAACAGTACCCTGTCGGTAATATCTCCCCATATAGGAAACAAAGCCTTTTAATTTTTGTGTAAATGAATATCATCGCATTCCTTTTTATTGTTATCTCGGCGGTTTTGCATGCCTCGTGGAATCTGCTTGCCAAGAAGTCGCGCATGTCGCTTGCGTTTTATACTGTCATTTGTTCAACGGCGGCGACATTGTGGCTGCATACGCAGCTGTGGACGCCCGTCCCCATCTGGAAAATGCCGTGGCAGGTGTTTGTACTGATTGCCTGTTCCGTTGCCAGTGACGTGATTTACTGTAAGGGGCTTATTCACGCTTACCGGAAATTGGAAATGTCCACGGCTTACCCCATGATGCGGTCACTTCCTCTG
>JAZQYS010000121.1:0-2059 GCA_045633645.1 Victivallaceae bacterium
TACGGCGGTAGTTGAAAACCGGATTGCCGGTATCGTAAATGAGTTTGAATGCGGGACTTTTGATATTATCCAGCAGTTTCAGAGTATGCACATAAGAGAGTCCGCCGTAGTTCATGCAGTTCTCATGACCGTAAATAATGCCATTGTCTTCGCAGATTTTAACCAGTTCACCGACTTTGGCAAAAATAATCTTTTCAAGAGCCGGACTGTCGGGCTGTTCATCTTCGGGCGTCAGAAAACTCATGCCGCGGATGATTTTGATACCCAGTTTGTGCATACGGGGAATCGCAGCAAGCAATTCAGTTTTGCTCTTTTCGAAATCCTCTTCACTGCGGGGGTGTTTCTGCCAGTTGGCAACAGTACTTCCGTAGCAGTTGAAAGAAATGCCGGCGGCATCAAGCTGCGCGCAGACATCGTCAAATTCGGCGTCAGTCAGATAGGCAAGATATTTGCCGCCGAGGTTGCGGGTTTCAATAAACTTCCAACCCAGTTCACGGGTTGCTTTGATCTGAACTTCAAGAGAAGCACCTGCTTCATCTGCAAATCCGGTAAGAAACATTTTTATATCTCCAAAAATTGATTATATCGGCATATACCTTGCTTATAATATATCATCATGGAAAATTTTTTCCATATTCATCAAAAGAAAACCCGTTTTTTTTTGACTTTTCACTTGTAAAAAAACATTCAAGGCGTTATTTTTAGCGACAAAAAGCAAAGGGGATTTATCAATGAAAAAATTATGGGGTTCCGCCGCGATGACAGCGGCAACGGTTTTGTGGGGATTGGCTTTTTCAGCTCAGAGCAGCGGTATGAAATTTGTTGAACCGATGCTGTTTACGGCAGTCCGTTCCATCACCGGTGTTTTTGCGCTTATTATTGTTATTGTTCTGCTGGATTTTATTTTTCTCAAAAAAGTCTCCCTGTGGGGAACGGCAAAAGATAAAGCGGCAAAAAAAGAGTTGCTCCTGGGCGGTTTCTGGTGCGGACTGGTCATTGCCGCTGCAAGTATTTGCCAACAGATCGGATTGAAATATACCAGCGCAGGAAAAACCGGATTTTTAACTGCATTATACATTATTATCGTTCCGGTTCTGGGAATTTTTCTCAAGCGCAAAACAAATCCTGTTCTCTGGGGGGCGGTCGTTCTCGGACTTGCCGGTTCCTATTTGCTCTGCGGCGGTGTCGGAGCTGTCGGGAAAGGGGAACTTTTTGTCATTCTCTGCGCGCTGATTTATTCGATTCACATACTTGTTATTGACCGTTATGCGCCTGTTTGTGACTGTGTCCGTTTATCGTGTATTCAATTTGCTGTGGCAAGTATCCTTGCGTCTTGTGCCTCTCTGGTCTTTGGTGAACCCTGGATATGGCAGAAGATTGTTGACGCCGCCCCGTTCTGGCTTTTCTGCGGTATCGGTTCCAGCGCAATTGCCTTTACTTTGCAGATGGTATCGCAAAAATATCTTCATCCTGTCACTGCAACGCTTTTGATGAGTCTGGAATCCGTCTTTGCCGTTCTGGGCGGCTGGCTTTTTCTCAACGAGAAACTCTCACCCACAGAACTTGCCGGATGTTCAATCATTTTTGCCGCAGTTCTGATTGCTCAGATTCCCGTCCGTAAAAAACATTAAGACCTTTCTCAATTCCGACTGGAGAAATCAACAGAAAAAGCAGCTGCCCGGACAATGCCCGGACAACTGCCTGAATGAACTTGTCGTAAAGGAATCAGCCCCTAAAGCTTATTCCAGGTTGGTACCGACATCACCGCCGGTCTGAGCGTAACCGTTGGCACTCAGATATTTTTCCATCCGGTCCTCTTCGATTTCAGCGATGTTCATGGCGTATTTTTTGCGCGCTTCATCAGTCAGGATCACGCTGGCCTGACCTGAGCGGTTCTGTTCCGGGTAAAGCAAATCCTCGGAAGTGATCTTGGTGGAAACAGCAATGTAGCACTGACCGTATTCGGGCTCGCGGAAGAGGTTGATTCCCATCTCATCAAGACGGCAGCGGAGTTTCTGCACATCAAGCTGACGGGCGGTGACGCCGTCTTTCAGCGACA
>JAZQYS010000122.1:0-5182 GCA_045633645.1 Victivallaceae bacterium
CCTGACAGAGTCACAATCTCTCCGGCGGCAAGGACGGGGGCGGCAAGAAGAGCCGCCCATGCAAGAGGATTTCCACTCATTTGTTACGCCTTTTTGTTCTCTTCAATCCATTCCATATAGCGGTTGAAAAGATTTCCCGCCTGGGGCCAGAAGGAGTTGGGACTCATGAAGTGAGAAAATTCAAACGTGATGGCACGGTCGATTCCGGCAGCCTGGGCGGCGCGGAGTTTCAGGCGCATTTTCTCCCATTTGATCGGCGGAAAGCGGAAGGGCATATCGCGGTCGAAACTTTCACAGTTTGTCCACAGTTCAATGCCGTGTTTGTCGGCAAGACGTTTGTTGATTTTGAGAGCAACGGGCAGTTCGTCAAAGGTGACGTGTCCATCCTGGAATGCAATAGTATCCACACAGCCGGAGATGATTCCCATGATTTTATCCCAGTCACGCTCGTGTCCTGAAAAATCCAGATCGTGGGCGTTGGGATCATTGGGCAGCCAGCATTTTCTGCCGATCATTCCCGGGCTGATGAGAGTCGGAAGTCCGCCGGAAATTTCTTTCACATATTTGCTGTAACGGACAAATTCTTCAATGATCTGCATGTTTTCAGCCGTTCCGACCTCTTTGGAAAGATACCAGCCTTTGAACGCCTTGCGGTGTCCGTAACGCTCCCAGACTTCATCAAGCAGACGGCGCTCGGTATCCCAAGTCTTTGAGAAATCCACATCGCCGTAATCACCGTTTCTCCGCAGGGCGTAGGTGCCGAAGTAGTACTTCATATCGTACTTTTCGGCGAGGGTGAGAAACATATCCACCAGATCCACGGGCGGCTCGTAGCAACCCAGTTCGTTGATGAGGATGGGCGACGGATAGGTGATGAACTGGCGCAGTCCGGAACGGATCATGACCACGGTATCAATACCCATTTGTTTCATTGAGGCAAAGTCTCTGTCCCACTCTTTGAATCCCCAGTTCTGATGGGGGATATCTGAACTGATTTCATCAAGAAATGTTGCTTTGATCTGAATCATTTTTTATTTTCCTTTATAATTGTTTTTTATTTGCTGCCGGTAAAGGCGTAAATCGTTCCGTCAGCGGCTGAAGTGATAACCGCATTTCCTGAAACGGCACTTGAAGAATAAACCGTTGCGCCCAGTTCTTTTGAGAACAGGATTTTTCCTGTTGCGCCGTCAAGCACATAGAGTATTCCGTCGCCGCCGCCGAAAATCACTTTGCCGTCAGCGTAAGCAGGCGAAGCGTGGACCGCCGCCATCGGGTGCCAGGCATAGGGAACACTGGTCACCATCTCTTTTTTCGGGGTAAAATTCCACACCGGCGCAAGCGTTTTGGCATCGTGGGCAAAGAGTCCGCGTGCTGAACCGAAAAAGGCTTTACCTCCGGCAACCAGCGGCAGGGAATAAGTTTCCATCGTGGGACGTTTGAGTCCGTTCTTTTTCTCAACCAGACATTTGCCGTTTGCAGGGTCAATAATCCTCACACCGACACGGACTTTCTGATAGAGTTTGCCTCCGGAAAAAACCGGACCGGAATCAAGGAAGGTGTAGACGCCGTTTTCTCTGCCGGTAGTCCACAGACGTTTGCCGGATTTCAAATCATGGGCATAGACGCCGTAACGCCAGTTTTCACTTGAAAAGATTTTGCCGTCCGCAATAACTGCGCCCGCATGACAGGGGGAACCGAAACTTTTTTTGTCATCTTCACGCAGGATCTTTCCCGTTGCGGGATCAAGTTCAGCCAGATGATCTCCACCCGCAAAGAGGCGGTTTTCATACAACGTGACAGGTGCGTAAAGACCGTCTGAACGGGTAGCGTAATACGGAATAGAAGTTTTCCACAAAATTTTTCCGTTATTGACATCAAGGGCAAAGACCGTTCCGTCCACACCGGAAGCGTAAACGCGTTTGCCATCAACGGCGGGCGTGTGTTTGATTGAAACGCCGACAACAGTTTTCCAGAGCAGTTTGCCGGTTTTGATATCAAGAGCAAGAACACAGGCATTTTTTGCCATGGCATCATCGAGCGTGGCAGCAAAGACTTTTCCTTTGCTGATAACGGGAGAGGACGCCCAGATATATCCGGGAGCCTTGAATTTCCAGCGCAGTTTCAACGGCATTTTAAGACGTGTATCAGCAATACCGTTTCTGTCGGCGGAACGGCGGTACTGCGCCCAATCGGCACCGATTTTCACAGGTTCCGCACTCTTGTCAACGGCGGCTTTTGAAGTCCACTTGACGGGATTGATGATACTGAAAGAGATTTTGCCGTTTTCCCAGACACCGCGGAGAAATCCGCGCGGAGCGTGGTCAACAGCCGCCATCTGCGGCGGTGCGCCCTCGGTGGTGATAACGCCGTTGATCAGACGGGTCTGAGCAGCGTGAGTGTGTCCTGAAACAGTTGCAACAAAGTTGTTTTTTGGATCCAGAACCATCTTTGCAATGGCATCAGCAAAACGCATCGGATGATGACGGAAGATGATTTTGGGTCCGGGATTCAAAGCCAAATCCTTTTTGAACCACTCCAGCTGACGTTTGGCAAGCTGCGGAGAGGGGGGCGCATCCACGCCGCCCAGGTAACCTGCAACGATACAGTGCAGTCCGGCAACGTTGAAGGAGTAATACAAGGGTCCGAAATGCTTTTCAAAACGGGTTTCACCGCCTGCGGGATTTTTATAGAAATCGTGATTGCCGATGGCATAATGTACCGGCATTCCCGCACGGGTCATGGTGTCAAGATGACCTTTCTGATTGCCGATATCGCCGCAGTGGGCGAGAAAATCTCCGGGCATTTCTTTTGAAGCAGCAATAACTTGAGCAATAAAGGGATCCGCCGCACCGCATTCGGAATCGTTGACGGAGTAAAACACAGCCTTCTTGCGCGGCGCATGCATTTTGACGGCAAAGTTCACTTTATCCGCAAGAACTGCATAATGTTTATCGGTGAAAACACCGTTATCCGGCTTGACGGCAAAGAGAAACTTGCCCGTCGCTTGGGCGATATTGTAAACACCGGAAGCATCGGTTTTGACGATGTTGAATCCGTCGGAAACCTGAACGCCGGCAATGCCTTTTTCTCCGGCATCCAGTTTTCCGTTGCCGTTGGCATCGTCAAAGACTTTACCTGAAACTTTGACAGGCTTGAATGCCTTATTGATTTCTTCAGCGGCTTTATCCGCGGTTTTTTTCTCTTGTTCTCCGCTCAAATCGACCAGTTTGGCACGGCGGAATTCCACCCAGCCGTCGGCATCGGCGATCTCACAGCAAAGATAGGATGCTTTTGTGTTGGGCGCCTTGAACTTGATGACAACTTTCTGCCAATCAAAAGTTCCCAGCGCGTGTTTCCACATACCGTGCTGACTGCCGCGGTAGATAATTCTGCCCAGTGCGTTGAAGGTCACACCGCCGCCGAAAAGACTTTTTGAAGGACGCCGTGTGATATTGTTTCCGCGCATTTCAAAAGAAAGTTCGTATCTGTGGAACGGTTGAAGCGGCACATCAAAAGTTACATAACAACTCCTGACTTTGGGGAGAGAATAGATTTTGACCATCTTATCCTCACCCTCTTTGGTAAACTCATACTTGCCCTGACGGACACGGTACTTGTGCAGGTCGATATCCAGTCCTGACAATACCGCCGTCGCGGCAAGCAGCAGAGCAGCTGCGAAACGCTTCATTTTTCAAACCTCTCTTATTTTCCGGTTTTAAATTTTATTGTATAGGTCTTTTTCTGTCCGAATTTAAGAACAACGGGGTCACATCCGGGTTCAACCGTGACCAGATTGCCGTTGGTCCAGCAGAAATAATTTTTAAAGGAGGGGTCCATTTCAAAAATCATTTCATCTTTCAAACGTCCGTCAGAAGCCTGCGCCGTCAGAGTGCGTCCCGGCAGGGGACGTGTGCTCTGGAGTGAACCTACATGCTTACCGTCAACTTTGATGACTTCTGAGAGCTGCTTGCTGCCGGCAATGCGTCCGCCGATTTTGATGATATTGCGGACACGCGGTTTCAACTGCATCGCCGTCTTGCGGGGACTGGCATTTTCAACTTCAAAAACCGCGTTCAAAACCTGTCCGTTCTTATCAATGCTGTAGCGTTTACGGATAACAAGCCCTTCATAAGGATCGGCATCAGGACGGGCATCGTCCGGCGCGGGAACTTTATATTCAAAGCATCCGGGAGCAGTGATTTTGTAAGCAACAACTTTTTCAGCCATGGCGGGATAAGCGATAAAGTCGCCCAGATAACCGCGGTCTTTGTGATAGAGGAAGTCAGAACCGTCTCCCGTCTGGAAACCGATGACATTACCGTTGTTGTCAGGCTCAACATAAACGGAGAGTTTTCCGCCGGAAATCTTGGGCAGAACCGCATTCCCCGGACGAAGCATTCCGTAATTGCCGATGGGTTTGGCGCTCTTGAAATTGGCAAGTTCACTGTCATAAGAGGGCAGAACAGGCAGTTTATACGGTTTCTTTGCAAACTCGATCAACACAACGCTGCCGGAGGGAACTTTCACTCTTGCTGATTTTCCCAGAGCGCGGTTGCTGTTCAGTTCACGGGCATACATTCCACGGGGGATATTGATTTTGGCAATCATCGCGTTGCGCGGGTGATAGTTGAAAAGCGTGTAAAGCAGTTTACCTTTGTATTCGTGAACGGTGCTTCTTGTGGTCGGACGGAAGTCGGGAGACTCCACGGTAATCTTGCGGCCGTTATCCGTAAAGTTGTAGCGGGCAGAGTTGAGAACCGTATGGGTAATGGTTCCGTTCTTCAAGCGTTTGCCGCTCATGTAGAAGTCTTCTCCTTTGGCAATCAAATCAGCACCTTCGGCGATGGAAACAAGGTAACGTCCGTCAAAATGGTCGCTCGGATAGAAACCCTGTCCGATACCGCCGTTGGCGGCGCAGGCGAGAATGACGGTTTTGACGCCGTTGGGCGTGTAGCGGATGTAATAACGCTCCATATCCTCGGTCGGGTCGATCAGCGGCATGTGCGGCGCACTTTTGAGTTCACGGATATTAAGTTCCATGGAGTCAAAGTACTGCACACCCTCAAAATAGGGCATATTCTGATAGATATCCACGCCGTCAGCGTCAAACATACGCGGGTCAACGCCGCACCACTCGGCAAGCGGACTTGCGCCGGGATGCAGGGGGTCGGTACACATGGCA
>JAZQYS010000123.1:0-7310 GCA_045633645.1 Victivallaceae bacterium
CAAAAGAAAGATTTTAAACTTTCCTGGAATACACTTGCTTCAGACTGGCTCTCTTTTGATGATATGGAAAAGGCCCGCAGTCTGATGCAGAAAGCTCTTGACGTCTCCCGTGGCAAATACCGCAAACGGGTGGAAATTGCAAAGATTGCCATTGATTTTGCTTTTCTGCTTCACCCCCGGACATACGAAAAATACAAATCTGATCTTGCCGTTCCCCGGCAGGTGTTGGAAAATTTCTGTAAACTTACCCGCAATAACCAAAAATACGGGGAGGGACTTGATTTTGCCAGTTTGAAAAAAAGTCTTCGTCAGTTGTACGGTGTCAGGGAAACTATTTCTGTTGAAAATCTGCCGGCGGAATTTAAAAACGTTCCTGTGGAAAACATTGTGCTTATTCCGGCTGCAGATTTGACTGCCTATGAAAATAAAGTGCGGACTTTCCGCATGGATGGATTCATCCGTATGCGTGCCGATCATAAGGGATGGCTGATCCAGTTCCCCGGACTGGATATGCGTACAAAGCAGGAAGGACGATGGAAGATTTTTGTGCAAATGCGAACCGGCGGAGCCTCTGATACGCCCGGACGGGCATTTCAGGCAGGTCTTTATTATCCGGATGCAAAGAAAACCGTTGCCCGTCTTTATCCTTTTAAATCCGCCGCCGGAAAAGATTTTAAAATTGTTCCTGCCGGAGAGTTTGTTTCCGGAAAGAGCAAACCTTATTTCTTCTGTGCGCCGACGGGGAATAATCTGGCATTCCCCATTGATGTCAAAGCGCTTTATCTGATACGTCAGTAAAGACGTTTTTTTGAAGGTCAGAAACAGTTTTTGATCCTTCCCAAAAAAGAGATAAGGATTCTTTTTAACAAGAATGTTTTTCCGGAAAGAAATGCAGGATCCGGCAGATAAAAGTTTGTTTTTTTTACAATTCATCTTGACAAAAAACAACTTTACATGTATAATTATGAAATACTGATATGGAATAATATATTGGTCGGGGTAACTTTTAAAACATAAGGAGTTCGATTCAATGATGTTTAATTTGACACCCAAGTTTCGGGAAACGGACCGCAGAGATGAGAGAGGGCTTTGTCCTTTTACACTCATAGAACTGCTGGTTGTGATTGCAATTATAGCGATTTTGGCGGCAATGCTTATGCCCGCTTTGCAGCAGGCGCGTGAACGGGGCAAGGCGAGCAACTGCATGTCCAATTTGAAGCAGATGAGCTACATGTTTGCGATGTATCGTGAAAACCATAAAGGATATGTGATTCAGTGTGGCGGGTTGCTTTCTCCCATCAATCCCTCCGGTTCAACATTGCGCTGGGCGGATTATCTGACTGCAAGCAATGGACAGAAAAAGCTGGAAGGATATTCTTACAGTGCTTTCTTCAAGTGTCCTTCAGATCAACGGACCAAAACGGATAAAGGTCTGGGGATTTATTACAGCAGTTACGGTCTCAATGGCTGGTTTGTTGCAGAGAAGCACAATAATAACCAGACTTATGCCACTTGTAAAGCTGTCGGAGTCGTCGGCGTGAAAGAAACGCATGTCCGCCGTCCGTCTGCAACGATTTCTGCTTTGGACAGAAATACCGGAGGAACTGATGTCGGCGGTGTACAGGGAACCGGACACATTGAATACCGTCATAACAATGTTTTGAACGCAGTCATGTTTGACGGACACGCAAGAACTTATTCTCAACCTGAACTTTTCGGAATTGAAAAATCCTTCGGTCAACTGCGTTACGGATTTTTCTTCGGTTGTACCTATTGCGGCAAAAAATAAAGAGGGGGATATATGAAAAATTTTCTGTTTGTATTGACTGCATTGACGGTGTTTTCCGTTTTTGCGGAAATAAAGAAAAATCCCGATGCCAATACGTTGTGGTCAATGGAAACACCCTCAAAAAAGGGCTGGTATCAGAATACGCTTTCGCGGGGGATCCGTCCCAATCCCAAGGGCGGATTTTTTATCGGTGACGACAATCCCGTCAACAACGGACACGTTGCCCGGCACAAAGTTCCCGTCAGTAAAGATTATCCCTGGCTGGTCTGGGATATGACCGAGGTCTATACCTTCAATGCCGGACGTTATCAGCGTTGGAGTTTGAGTATCCAGGGGTTGAACGGTGGTATCGGCTCTGTGACCAATGTTGAAAAAGGTCTTGCTGCTGTCAACTGTTTTGAAAACGCAAAATCGTTGAAGCCGGGGGCAAAAGAGGGCATTCTGCGGGCTTATTTCTTTGATGTTGAGATCGGCTTTACTGCAATTAAAATGGTGAAAAAGCCGGATAATTACATTGTGACAAGTTCTCCTGCGTTTGCAAAGAAAAAATATTTTTCTCCGGGAGATGAGGTGAAATTTACCGTTTATCTCAAGGAACCGGCTGAAGATGTGACTTTAAAAGTCATTGATATCAATTATCTTTATGATATTGCTGTCAACGGAAAAAACGTTCTGGAACTCAAACCTGAGGATAAGGAACAGAAAATTTGGAGTATCACTTTAAAAATAGATTCTCTCAAATGCGGCAGCCGCAAAATCGGCAGTCTGCTTACCCGGGCAACTGTGCTGGGCGGCGGATTCAAAGTGCCGTTGTGGGGTGCAATCAACTATCCTTATAAGGAGAATAAATAATGAAACGCTTTCTTCTTGCTTTTTCTTTGCTGAGCGGCTCTCTGTTTGCCGGCGCAACAATTGAAAACTGGACAGGCAGAAGACCTGTCATTGATGGAAAACTCACTGAAAACGGTTGGAAAAAAGGAACGAAAATTACTGACTTCAAACCGTTCATCGCCGAAAACCGCAAAACTTCAGGCGTTCCGACTGTGTTTATTGTGCGGAAAGACGCCAACAATCTTTATATCGGCGTGGATTGTACCGAACCCAATATGAAAAATCTGCGTATGAATGCGCCGATCTGGACGGGTGACGGTATTGAATTTTTCTGCTGTCCCTCTGGAAAACCCGATGAATATTATCAGTTCCGTGTCAATGCAACCGGATTGTTCGCTTCAATGTTCTACGCCGAAAGCGGCAATATCCGTCCTGATCCCTATATGCCCGTGTGGGAACAGGCCGTCAACCGCAGAAAAGACGGTTGGAGTGTTGAAATCCGTATTCCCTGGCACGCTTTTTATATGACCAGCCCCAGGGCATGGAGTTCAACCTGGCTGGTCAATTTCTGCCGCGAGCGCCGCAATCCGCTGCAGCGTACTTCGTGGAGTCAGATGATGGATGGTTTCAACGAAACAAGCAAATACCGTAAAATGTCCGGTTTCCCGAAAAAGACGGTTGAAAATGATATTTATATCAAGCCTGCTCAGGTGACTGTGACCGGTGTTGTCAAAAACAAATACCGCAGCACGCTTGATGTTGAAATCATTTCCGGTGTTTCCGGAGAATTCTTCCTTGCGGGAAACTGCTTTAAAAGACAGCCCGTCACGCTCAAAACCGGTGTGAATCAAGTCAAAATTACTGAAGTCTACTTCAGCAATCTCGGAAAAAACAAAATTTCCGTCAACCTTTTGAAAAACGGCCGTCTCCTTGCCGGACGCTCCAATGATGCTCTGGTTGAATATGAACCGCTGCGTGTGAAACTGGCTGTTCCTGCTTACCGGGATACATTCTATCCCGGAGAAAAATCCGATTTTATAAAAGGAACAGTCAGTCTCGGCATTGCTGATCCTGTCAAACTTGAGATTTCTTTGGATGGAAAAAACGCACAAACAATTGCTGTCAAGGGAAGTGTGAACACATTTTCTCTGCCTGCTCCTCAGCTTGCCGACGGCGAACATTCTCTTGACTTCAAGGTCACAGCCAAAGACGGTAAAACTGTTGTCAGAAAATTGCGTCTGCGCAAATATTCCAAAGCACCCGCCAACCGCAAGGCGGCATGGATTGTCAACGGTCAGCTGGTTGTCAACGGCAAACCCTGGATTCCCCGCTTCATCTATGCCCATTACTGGCATGCCGGAAAAGCCATGGCTGAAAAGACCGATAACGATGATCTTGCTGTGACAGGTGTTCTTCAGCAATTCCAGAAACTTATTGATCCCAAACGTATGCCCCGTTTCAACAAGGGCGAGAATTTTACGCGCGATGTCAAACCGGGCAAAACGATTACTGCGGCTCTGCGGAAACGGATTATGCAGTTGCGTGAACAGGATTTTCTCTATTATTTCCTCTTTGATGAACCTGAGTGCACCAGTACTTCTCCTGTTTATTTGAAGTACATTTACGAAATGGTAAAAGAACTCGATCCCTGGCATCCTGTTTTGATTCCGACACGTGCGCCGGGAATGTTTGTTGATTGCGCCGACGTATTGGTTCCGCATCCTTATATCGGACCGAGTTTTGACGGACGCGGCGGCAGATATCTGGGGGTTCCCATGCACCGGGTGCGCGACTTTATCAAGACGGTTCCCGATATGGGATACAAAAACAAAGTTGTCGGGTTGACCGGACAGTTCTTCAGTTACAAAGGACTCAGTGCCTATGCCGATTATCCCACTTTTGACGAACTTGAAGCGCAGGTCTGGACCAGTGTTGCCAACGGCGGAAGATGGTTTTATAACTACGCTTACCACGATTTGGGCGACCGTCCGGTAATTTATGAGGGAACGCGTTATCTCTTTACCTCCATGCGGGCGTTGGAGTCATTTTTCTGTACTGCTGAAAAACAGGCTCTTTCCGTCTCAGCCAAAGGCGATAAATTTGATGCTGTTTTCTGGAAAAACGGTAAAGATTCCGCTCTTCTTGTTGTCAATCTTCTGCCTGAAAAACAGAAGTTGAGCGTATCAGCCTCTGAACTTGCCAAAGTTGGTAAATGGTACGTTTTCCGCCGGGATAAAACTCTCGCCGGAAAAAAGGATAAATTCACCTTTGATCTTGCGCCTTATGAGTGTCTCTTGCTTACCTCCAAAAAATTTGACACCGGACTGCCCACGCGTGCAGCGACTGTCAAAAAGATTGAAAAGTTGGAAAAAATCCGTCTTTCCCGTCCCAATATTCTGCTTGAAAAAGGCAAAGATGTGGAGTTTGACACCTCCGTTCCCATGCGGTCTCAGCTGGGTATCCGCAATAAACTTTTTGACGGAACCCGCGATGTCTGGGCATGGGCGCATCTGGATGTGAAAAAACAGCCTTATATCGTCATGTCTTTCCCTGAATTTGTTCCCAAATTCACCAAGTTGCGGCTCTATGGAATGCCTTTGAGCAAGGATATTTCTGTGGAACTGCGCAAGGCTGGCACATGGCGCAAATATGAACCCAAAACTGTCCGTCAGGAAAAATATATGATGGAATATGATTTCGGTGAACAGCTCAAGACTGTCCGTATCCGTCTGACTTTCCCGAAACTGAAGAAAAAACAACATTTGGAGATTTATGAAATTGAATTGGAGTAGTCTTTTTCTCCTCTGTCTGTTTTGCACATTTTCTGCTTTTGCAGGAGATGTGCTTGAAGGCAGACAGTTGTCTTATAATTCTTTCGGCGTTCGAAAGAGTATTTATGTTCCCAAAGTTCCCGGCAAGGCTGTCATTGAAGATTTTGACATTTTTTATAACGGAAAACGTCCCGTTCCCGGAAAAAAGGCGGCGCCGACCCGGGTGGAAATCAGCCGTGATGCCCAATGGCTCTATCTTCATGTGATTGCCGATGAACCGCTGAAAGTGCGTGATAATAATAAAATTGACAACGGCAATCTCTGGCAGGGCGATTTGTTTGAAATCTTTTTCGGCGACGTTGAACCGGAACCCTGGTGTATGCAGTTTGTTGTCGGAGCCGGCGGCGGACGTTTTTCGGATGCCATTCCCCTGAATGCCTGGAAAGCCATTTCAAAAGTGCATGCCAAAGGTTACGAGTTGTTTGTTTCAATTCCGTTGAAAATACTGAAAAAAAATCAGTCCGGCATCGGTTTCAACATCGGACGTCAGCGTTACCGCGAGTTGAGTTCCTGGGCGAAACTTGCCTACGGTTTCCATGAACCGGAAAACTACGGCGAACTGCTGCTGGATGATTATGAAAATGTTTTTGAAACCCGTTACGCTGTTTCCGGAAAAGGCATCAATACCCGTGAAAAATTTGAACAGGCGGTGTATAAGCGTTCTGTTCCGGCAACGTCTCTGCGTTACGGTCCCCGTCTGCTGTATCCGTCTCAAAATTCTGTAACAGTTGCATGGGAAAGCTGCGGACGGACATTCGGATATGTTGAATACCGCAAGGCAGGAACTGAAAAATTCCGCCGCATCGTCAGCAATGTCGCCAACGGCGTTCCGGCGCCGACGGTTTTTCACCGGGCTGTCTTGAATGATCTTGAACCGGATACGGAATATGAATACCGGGTCGCCAACCGTCATCCCGTGGTAAATGTTACCACGACAGAAGTTTCAAAAACTTTCAAATTCAGAACCATTCCCGAGCAGGCAAAAGATTTTTCGTGTGTTCTTTTTACCGATGCACACGGCTGTTTTGAAAAAATGGATGCACTTCTGCGCCATCCTGAAATCAAAAATGCCGCAATGGTGTTCAATCTGGGGGATATGCACTCCATGTTCACAGGCGTTGATGCCATTCAACGCGGTTTTCTTGACGTTCAAACCCAACATCTTGCAGGAGTCCGTCCGTTGATTTTTGTGCGTGGAAATCACGAAACACTGGGTGTTTCCAGCAGACTTTTTGATAGTTTGCTCGGACATCCTTCGGGGAAATCCCATTTTCTGATGCGTTACGGCGATGTTGCATTTATGATTGTTGACACCGGAGAAGTCGACGCCGGTCTTTACAATGAGAACAAGAATTTCGGTGAACTGCAGAAAGAGTGGATCAAAAAAAGTCTGCTTGCGCCGGAAATTGCCGATGCTTCCTTCAAGGTTCTGCTGTGCCATATTCCTCCGAACGGCGGCAAAAAGACCAAAGCGATGTTTGACGGTTGTTTTCAGAAAGCGCAGCCGGATTTGATGCTTTGCGGACATATTCACCGCCCGCAATTTTTCAAAGCCGGAGAAGTTACACCGTTTCCGCTTTGTATCGGATACGGCGCACTTGTATTGAAATCAACTCAAAAAAATATTGAACTTATTTCCATTGACTGGCGGGGCAAAACTGTCGGTAAATGGCGTTTCACTAAAAGAAAGGGAAAATAATTATGATCGACAAAAACATTATCCTTGATGCCGCATTGCATACCGCTGAATGGTTTGTCGCCAATCAGGTACATAACCGTCTTGATGCCAACAGCGGACGTTTTCCCTGGTCCACCAGTCTTGAAAAGGGCGTTCACTCCATGACGACCGGCTGGGATTC
>JAZQYS010000124.1:0-3580 GCA_045633645.1 Victivallaceae bacterium
CCATCAGCAGAAAACGCCCGGGCTGATTGGGCATGTTTGCGCCCAGAGCCGGACGGTCAACGCCGGGAAGAGTCCGCAGGATAACCTTGGTCGCTGCAACTGTTGCGCCGGTGTGTCCGGGGGTGACCATTGCATCCACCAGACCGTCTTTGAGCAGTCTGGCGCAGGTCGTAATAGAGGAATTCTTCTTTCCCCGGAGTGCAATCGCAGAGGGATCGGACATCTCGCATACCGTTTCCGCGTGATGCACGGTAATATGCGGATTATCCGCCAGACCGTACTTTTCAAGATAGAATTCAACCTTCTCCTTGTGTCCGACAAGGATAAAGTCATAGTCCGGATATTCCTGAACAGTCAGGGCAAGACCTTCTATCACAACTCCGGGGGCGTAGTCGCCTCCCATGGCATCAACGGCGATTTTCATTTTTTACCTGCAAAAAAAGGATTCTGTTACTGCACCGGATGAGAAATCCGGTGCAGTTCAGATGGTTTCTCAGGCCTCAACGTTGAGAATCTGCTGACCATTGATCTGGCCGCAAGCCTTGCAGACACGGTGAGGGGTCACCGGAGCAGAGCAATTGGTGCAGAAGTTTGCCTGAACTCCCTCGTAGCGGTTCGCAGCCTTGCGCTGACGTTTCTGCATACGGGACGTTTTTCTTTTCGGAACTGCCATGTTTTTAGTCTCCTATGTAAAACAGCTCATTTGTTCTATTTTTACATTCCCGGGGAAAGGATACACTTTGCCCGTGATAATAATGCAACTCATAGAATATAGCACATCTTTTTTGATTTTCAATACTTTATCCACCGATAGCCTGAAAAAAATTTCAAAAACGGTATGCCGGATCATATTTTTGATTGTCCTGTGACAGGAATCCGAAACGTTTGCCGTCCACACCGTTAACGTTTCCTGAGTGGGCAGTGGTTTGAATTTCTCCGTGTCCGTCAACGAAAGAAGTGCTGCAGTTTCCTGTATGACGGAAAGAGGCAGTTCCGACGGAACGCAGGTCATAATCCTGCGGTGTGCGCATGACGGGCGCGCGCAAGTGGGCTGAAAGTTCCTCTTTTCCTTGTGAAAGGTATCCGCTGTCGGCAAAAGCTGCCGTCTTTGACGGTGTGCGGACTTGTGTTGTTTTCATTCCCCGGTAGGTTCCGCCGTAACTTAACTCTGCACCCAGAAATTCGTTGTAACCGTATCCGGCAACGGAACTGCCTGCAAAACCCGCATTGAAAAGTCCCGGTACAGAGGGGCAGAGAAAGGTTTTTGTCTGATTTCGGGTTTTGCCGGAAAGACCCCGCAGAAGAATGCCTTCTCCGGTGACGCCTTGCCCTGAAAAGGTTTTGTCTTCATTTACATCCCAGCGGTCGCCGTCGGGATTGCTTGCCGTGCAGAACCAGTCGTTTGAATTGAGAGTATACTGTTGAAGAAACATTCCCAGCTGCCGTATATTTCCCAGACAGTTGGAACTTTTTCCTCTTTCTCTTGCTTTTTGCAGCGCAGGCAGCAGCAATCCCGCAAGAATGGCGATGATTGCAATTACGACCAGCAGTTCAATCAGCGTGAACGGTGTTCGGGTGCGATATGTGACAGTTTGATGTGACATTGTTGATTTTTTGAAGTTTGGTTACTTTATATAATATAGTATAGTGTGCCGCTTTTGTCAAAGATTGTGTCACAGAAAATGCCCCGCTGTGACAGGGTGTCGCACTTGAAGTGTGACACTTTGTCGCACTTGATCGTAAAAATATGCCGTTTGCCCGCTTTTTTGCTGTTTTTTGCCAATTGGCACACTCATTGCTGTAATAAGGGCAAACGAAAATAATCCAAAAAATAAAATATCCAAAAAAGGAGAAAATAATTATGGCCAAGATTCTCGGAATCGACCTCGGAACCACCAACAGCTGTATGGCGGTTATGGATAACGGCGAATACAAAATCATTCCCAATGCGGAAGGTAACCGTACCACGCCGTCTATCGTTGCATTCACCAAATCCGGAGAACGTCTTGTCGGACAGACCGCAAAACGTCAGGCAGTGACCAATCCCCAGAATACCATCTTTTCAATCAAACGTCTCATGGGACGCAAATACGCTGAAGTTATCCGCGAGCGTGAACTTGTTCCTTATGAAATTGCCGAAGCTCCCAACGGCGACGCTCACGTCAAAGTCGGCGATCACGTCTATTCCCCGCCGGAAATCTCTGCAATGATCCTGCAGAAACTCAAAGCTGATGCCGAAGCTTATCTCGGAGAAAAAATCACTCAGGCGGTCATCACTGTTCCGGCTTACTTCAATGACAGTCAGCGTCAGGCAACCAAGGATGCCGGTAAGATTGCCGGACTTGAAGTTCTGCGTATCATCAACGAACCCACCGCAGCAGCTCTTGCCTACGGTCTTGACAAAAAGACTGAAGAAGTTGTTGCAGTCTACGACCTCGGCGGCGGTACCTTTGATATTTCCACCCTTGAAATCGGCGACGGTGTGTTTGAAGTGAAAGCCACCAACGGTGATACCCACCTCGGCGGCGATGACTTCGATCTGGTCATCATCAATCACCTTGCCGATATGTTCCAGAAAGAAAACGGCGTTGATCTGCGCAAGGATGCCCAGGCTCTCCAGCGTCTGAAAGAGGCTGCTGAAAAAGCCAAATGCGAACTCTCCAGCAGCATGTCCAGCGATATCAACCTGCCGTTCATCACCATGAATCAGAGCGGTCCGCTGCACTTGAATATCACCATGACCAGAGCTGAACTTGAACGTCTCTGCGATCCGCTGCTTGAACGCACCAAGATCCCCTGCAACAACTGCATGCGTGATGCTGATGTCAGTACTTCCGGAATCAAAGAAGTTATCCTCGTCGGCGGTATGACCCGTATGCCCAAAGTTCAGGAAACTGCCCGCGATATTTTCGGCAAAGAGCCGCACAAGGGCGTCAACCCTGACGAAGTCGTTGCAGCCGGTGCCGCTATTCAGGGCGGTGTTCTCGGCGGCGAAGTCAACGATGTTCTGCTGCTGGACGTCACTCCGCTCTCACTGGGTATTGAAACCATGGGCGGTGTCATGACCCGTCTGATTCCCCGCAATACCACCATTCCGACCAAGAAGAGCGAAATCTTCAGTACCGCTGCCGATAATCAGCCCGCTGTTGATGTCCGTGTCCTGCAGGGTGAACGTGAATTTGCCAAGGACAACAAGAGTCTGGGACTTTTCAAACTTGACGGTATTGCTCCGGCTCCCCGCGGCGTGCCGCAGATCGAAGTGACCTTTGATATTGACGCCAACGGTATTCTCCATGTGACCGCCAAGGATTTGGGAACCGGCAAGGAACAGCAGATTACCATCACTGCCTCCAGCGGTCTTTCTGACGCTGAAATTGAGCGCATGGTCAACGAGGCCAAAGCGCACGAAGAAGAAGATAAGGCTGCCAAAGACAAGGTTGAAACCAAAAACCACGCTGACTCCATGGTCTACCAGCTTGAAAAGCAGATCAAGGAACACGGCGACAAGGTTCCCGCCGATGTCAAGTCCCAGCTTGAAGGCAAGATCGCTTCTCTCAAAGAAGCCATTGCTGCTGACGAT
>JAZQYS010000125.1:0-3046 GCA_045633645.1 Victivallaceae bacterium
GAATGGTATGTCCGGCGGAGAGGCTGATGCAGTCAAACTTCTGGAATTCCATGCCTCCAAGGGAGCAGAAGCCATCACTATCATTCCGGACCGTAACTGGAATGTTGGTGACGCTGAAAAGAGTGCAAAGCTTGTTGCCAAGCTGGATGAAGTAGTGAAAGCCGCAGCCAAGATCGGCATGCCGATTCTTGCCGGTACGGAATTGAATACCCCCGGACAGAAACTTGTGGATGATTTCAATAAAGATCCTCTGGCACTTTATCTGGATGATTTCCTGCTGGGTGCGGAAAAAGTTTGCCGTCGTTTCGCCTGAAACATGTTTTGAACAAAGGAAGTGCAACTATGAGTATGAAAAATCTGAATGTTCCGCCTGACAATCATGTGAAAGTTCTTGGCGGGCAGGGCTGGGTCGGTCTGATAGATCATCTTGGTTCCGAAGCAACTACTGTGAATGCAGCCAGAGTTTCTTTCGGAAAACTGAAAGATGATATGGATGAACGGGATGTCACATTGTTGAGATATCTCATTGAAAACAAACATACCAGTCCGCTGGAACATATTGTTTTCACTTTCAGCATCCATTGTCCGCTGTTCGTTCGCGGTCAGTGGCATCGTCACCGTACCTGGTCATATAATGAAATTTCCCGCCGTTATACGGAAATCGATATGGAGTGCTATACTCCGCCGAAGCTCCGGAAACAGGCAGAAAGTAACCGTCAGGCATCTGTTGCAGATGATACTTTTGAAGATGAAGCTTTGCGTAAAATGGTGGAACAGCACAATCAGGCATCGCTGAAACTTTATGAAGATCTTCTTGCTGCCGGTGTTTGCCGGGAACAGGCTCGCGGCGTGCTGCCACAGAATATGATGGTGACCTTCTGGGGAACGGTTGATCTGTCAAATTTGCTGCATTTTCTTGAACTGCGTGACAGCGACCCCTCGCAGGCGGAAATCAAGGAATATGCCATTGCCATCAAAAAACTGATCAAGCCGATCATTCCCAACGTTGCGGCTTATTTTGAGAAAAAGGGTCAGGCCTGGTAATACAGAACGACTCTGTAAAAACTCTGCATGGTAAAATCTGTGCAGAGTTTTTTTTTGCTTTTTTGGGGACATGATGGCAGCATGGGCGCGCCCGTTTTTTTGCTCGGGCAAAAAGTTGCCGCAGGGTAGTGCTTTTGCCTGCTTGATGGCTGCGGGGGTATGCGTATCGCGTTGGCGTGACGCTTGCAAAACGGTGGTTAACGGTGGTTAACAGAGGGTAACGGTGGGTGGGGTGCATCATGTGATACCCCGAGGGTTTGCCTGCCGCAGTTTGGTTTGGCTCGGGCGAAAAGTTACCTCAGAGGCTTATTTGCAAATCTGCCCCAAAACTACCCACGGGCATTCAGGGGGAGTCCAGAGGGGGTACCCAACCCCCTCTGGCGATTGCAGCAACGTCGCAATCGCTACGCGCTTTTTTTTGCTAAGCTTTTTTTTCATCCGAAAAAAAAGCGTTACCGAAAAAAAAGCGTTAGCGGAGTTCGTTTTGTTGGGCGACGAGTTGATCGGCGCCGTAGAGTTTGCGGAGCTTGGGTTTCTCGATTTTTCCGGTGGGGTTGCGGGGAACTTCAGCGAAAATGATTTTTTTGGGACGCTGATAGCGGGGGAGTTCCATGCAAAAATCGTTGACTTCATTTTCGGAAAGAGAAAATCCTTCTTTAACCTCAATGATTGCAGCGGCGATTTCGCCCAGACGCAAATCGGGCAGACCGATAACAGCGACATCTTTAACGGCATTGTGCCGACGGAGGAAATCTTCAATCTGAACGGGATAGAGGTTTTCACCTCCTGTAATAATCACATCTTTTTTGCGGTCAACGAGATAAATAAATCCATCTTCAGATTCTTTTGCCATATCGCCGGTGTAGAGCCAGCGATCTTCAGAAAGGACATCATTGGTGGCTTTTTCATCCTTGTAATACCGGAGCATAACGCCGTCGCCTTTAACGGCAAGTTCGCCGACTTCACCGCGGGGGACTTCGTTGCGGTTGGCGTCAACAATTTTGGTCTGCCAGCCGAAACCTGCGACACCGATGGCGCCGACGTGGTCGATATTTTCAATACCCAGATGAACGGCGCCGGGTCCGATGGATTCGCTCAGACCGTAATTGGTATCATAATCGTGGTGCGGAAAGATGGCTTTCCAACGCTTGATGAGACTTGGGGGGACGGGCTGGGCGCCGATGTGCATAAGTCTCCATTGCTCAAGCTGATAATCTTCAAGTTTGACCTTGCCGCTGTCGATGGCATCAAGGATATCCTGAGCCCAGGGGACGAGGAGCCAGACGACGGAACACTTTTCATTGGAAACGGCATTGAGGATCCATTCAGGTTTTGTTCCTTTGAGCAGAACGGCTCTGCCGCCGACGAGGAAACTGCCGAACCAGTGCATTTTTGCGCCGGTGTGATACAGAGGCGGAATGCAGAGGAAGGTATCTTCTTTCGTCTGATGATGGTGATTTTGTTCCACTTTGCAGGAGTGAGTCAAAGCGCGGTGCGCGTGAACGATGGCTTTGGGGAATCCTGTGGTGCCGCTGGAAAAATAAATTGCCGCTTCGTCATCTTCTTCAATTTTGACAGCGGGACTTTTGCCGGAACAATAGGAAACCAAACTGTTATAGGATTCGGCAAAACTCGGACAATCTTCTCCGACATAGAGAAACGCTTTGATGCGGGGAAGCCGGTCGCAGATGGACTCCAAACGTCCGATAAAGGTGGGACCGAAAACGATCATATCCACATCAGCCAATTCCAGACAATACTTGATTTCGTTGGCGGTATAGCGGAAATTGAGGGGAACCGCCATGGCGCCGCTTTTGAGGATACCGAAATAAATGGGCAGCCATTCAATGCCGTTCATGAGCAGAATTGCAACTTTGCTGCCTTTTTTGATATTGCGGGTGAGGAGAAAATTCGCCATGCGGTTGGCTTTGCGGTCAAATTCCTCCCAGGTGATTTCGCTGCGGAAAGAATCATTGCGGGTCGGCTCCATCAGAGAATAGTC
>JAZQYS010000126.1:0-9247 GCA_045633645.1 Victivallaceae bacterium
GTTTTTCCCCTCCCCGCAATGCCCTCAGCCTTATCAAAAAATCAGAGATTTTTGAGGGCGGCTTTGACGATTTCTTCAGCGGCTTCGGGGGCGAGGGAATCGACGCCGGGCTGTACTTCGTAACCGCGGCGGGCAAAACATTCTTTGAGGGGAACGTAATCGGATTCCGTCTGAGCCAAAGAGATGACAAAGGTATTTTTGAAGGGGGACTTTTCGCGGATTTCGCGGGCGATACCGTTGAAGGGTTCACCGGGGAGTGACACGAAAGCAAGTTCCTTACCGAATTCCAGGGTGGTCAATCTGGCATCGTGCGAGGGAGAGCTTTCGGCGTGACATCTTAACGCACTTTTTGCGAAATAGCGCAAGGCGGCGGGAACTTTATTGGCGAGGTCCTGACTTTCAAAATCACCTTCTTTGGGGATATCCGGAACGGTATCGAGAATGTGCTGTGCTTCGGCGACTTCTTCGGGCGTCAATTTGCGGTGCGGAATGGTGACGGTGGAATTTTTGACAATAATTTCATCGCTTTCAAGTTTCTGCAGATTTCCGAGAGCTTCGAGGACGATTTGAGCGTAACCTCTGCCGACGCGGACAGCTTCTTTGTAGGAACTCTGGTTGATTTTCTGGGAGAAATCAAAGTGGTTGATGTCTCCTGAAGCATCGTCAAGAACCAGAACGGGCATACTTGCTTTGAGGGCGTGCTGGATTTCCTGAGCAAAACGTCCGTACCAGTCAGCGGAAACGATGCTTCCGCCGATGGTATCTCCGTGCTGGGCGATATTGCAGAGCAAGGCGGCAGTAACGCCGTTCTGAACGATACGGACGATACCGATGGTGCGGTCAAAGTCGCTTTCAGGTTTGTCAATTTCGGGATTGCACCAGCCGGGATTGGTGACGATGGTTCCGTTTTTCATCCAGTAACGGCGGACAAAACCATAGGGATTGTTGTAGACACAGCCGTATTCAATTTCTCCGGGCTGAAGATTCATGACGGCACGCTCAAGGGCGCGGAGAGTTGCTTCAATCACCTGATTGAAGGCATAGGTTGTGCGTTCATCCATTTCTTTTTTACGGAATTCAGGACCCGTATGGGTGTGATTTGCACAGATAATCAGGTTGTCGTGAAATTCACTGCCGAATTTTGAAGTGATACGTTCTTTGAGGATATCGCGCAGTTTCTGCGGCACGTCAATCAGATCATAGACGAGGATACCGCACATTTTTTTACCGTTGTCAAAAACGACAGTTTTGGCGTAAAGATCGTCATACATACCAACGTTGGGACGTTGATTCATGTAACCGGCAAGACCCACGCCGACGGGCGGGGTGATGATTTCCTGAGCATAACCGATATTAAGCATTTTTCACCTCTGAAAAATTTTGAATAGTTAAAGAATTATATACTATACAGCAGAAACACTGATTTTCCAAACGTTAAAACAAATATTTGCCGACAAAAAAGACCTGTCTGAAAACAGGCAGGTCTGAGACAGGGAAAACGGCAAATCAGGGATTGGCAGTGTCAAAATAAGTTGTCGTATAGCCGTCTTTGGGCAGTCCCCACAAATAATTGGCATTGAGACTCGGCGTGACACCGAGAACTCTGTCTGTTTTGCGGGCGGAACCGTCGCCGTAGGTTGCATTCATACCTCTGCCGTGTGCGCCGTAAATACCCAGACTGTAATTGGTGATATATACCAGTTTCGGGGTACGGAGGGGTTCCTTTTTATTCAGCGGTTTTGCCCAGTTGTCGGCGAAGATGATTGTTTCGGAAGCATAGCGTCCGAATTGAGAAAGTTTGGAAAATGCCGGCCAGCCGGAGAATTCATTTTTGTCGATATCCATCTGGTGCGGATAACCGTAACTTACCGCCACCCTGAATTTGCTGTAAATGTATGCCGGATTCTGGTCAGAAGGACAGATGTAAAGTTTTCTCTGCCGTGCCTCTGTCGGCGTGATCGCGCCTTGTCCTGTCATGTAACCGATGTTGGGGAGAGCCTCATACCACGCCAACTCTGTCGGGGTATTGTAGCCGGGGATTCCGGAATACTTGGCAGAAAAATGCAGCGTATTATCCTTGTTGTCAATGGCGTAGTTCATCCAGACCGAATACAGTTGCTTTACATTGTTCAGACAGGAGGTCTGCTTGGCTCTTTCTCTTGCCTGACTTAAAGCGGGCATCAGCATTGCTGCTAAAATAGCAATAATGGCAATGACAACGAGCAGTTCGATCAGGGTGAAGTTTGCTTGTGCTGATTTTTTCATTTGTGTTTCCCTTCTTTATTTGCTGTCTGTTTTGACAAGTAAAATTTCGTTGCATGAAACCTGATTTTTGGTGCCTTTGCTGCCGGGAACAGCCGGACCCTCAAATTTCAGAGAGTACCAGACATCCCACTTTGTGCCGGGTTCAACATAGAATCTGCCGATATCCACAAAGAAATATCCGGCGGGAGTCGTCATGACACGGGCGGCATCGGTCAGGGTGATATTTCCGATTTTGTACCAGGCGAACTTGTCGGGTTTTACGTCTGACGCTTGAAGCATACGCCGGGCGAGTAAAGTCCATTTCGGTTTGATTGTACCGTTACCTGCGGCTTTTGAACGGTAGTCCTGACAGTACATGCCGTAGGGAAAAGCCACTCTTCCGGTATGTTTCAAGACCCGTTTGCCGTTGTAGCTCAAACGGCGGATATTTTCAATTTTGACATTTTCAAAACCTTCGGGCGGTGTCATGGAGGCAAGTTTTTCCAGATTGGCAATCATGTTATCGTTGCTCTTGGAGGAAAATCTGCGTTCTTTTGCCAGACGTTTCAAAGTTGCTTTGCAGCGTTCTGCAATAGCCTTCCATTCACTGCCGGGGGCGAGCATAAGTTCCAGACGGGTCTGATCGACGGCGCGGCGCAGAGCCTGTATTCTGAAGAGAACTGCCGGATCATCTTTGACAAGATTTTCCATTTTATCAAAGTCATCTGACCAGCGTTTGAGGTTGCTTGCGGTGATGTATCCCAGCTGGATGGGATTGCAGGCGTAGAATCCGGCAATGCCTTTTTCAACGCCTTTTTCCAGATAGTCTTCAAGTTCGTTGAAATACTTTTCAACCATGGGAGCTGCTTTGCCGTAGTAGAGACGGATAAACTCTTTGATCAGAAGTTCCGGATCTGTTTTGTCTCCTGAAAACATTTTAAGGAAACACCAGGATTCCAATTCAGAAAAGTTGAGGGAGTTGATGGGAGTTACATCATGTTCAAAAAATGTTCCTGTTATTCCTGCATCAATCATCAACTGCAGATCGCGGATACTGCGGCGCAGTCCGGAGTAAGGCATGTTGCCGATACCGTAGGAGTCAGGATAATACCAGACCCAGATATTGGATGCCGTTTTGCACCAATTCTGCAGATTTTTCAAAGTATCTCTGCCGGAGGGGTGATCCATCGGCGCAAAGAAATTGGCGTCAACAGGGGCAAAAATGCCGAGGAAATTTTTGGGGATATTCAAGTTGACCGGCGGTTTTTCTGTTTGTTCTTTGCGGTAAAGCAGTGTCGCAACCATGGCGCCGGGGATCTCTTTTTCAACATCCTTACAAAGTTCGGTAAGATATTCAAGGAAAGCGCCGCAGGGCGTCTGATATTTTTCTTCAAGGGCTTTGCAAGGGGGACAATGACAGAATTTTCCCGGAGCATCCATTGCCGATACTTCAATCCAGACGGTGTAGTCTTGAGTGATTCTTTTGAGGGCTGATTTTTTACAGAAGGAAATGACATTTTTTGTCATTTCTTTCCGGAGGGCTTTACCTGCAAAACACAGTTGACCTCCGGGAACACGTTCACCCTTTTTGTTCATTGAGAAAAAATCGGGATTGGTTTTGAAATATTTTTCCGGAGGTATGAATTTGTGCAGAGAGTGGTTGCCTTTTCCCTCATTTCCCGCCCGGTTGAGCCATGAAAACTGACGGGAGGGATTCAACAGATTCTGTCCGCGGCGGATGAGAAAACGGTCGGCAACCGGCTGATTGGTGTAACAAACCGTCATAAGAGAACGGAAAGGCAGTCCCTCTGAATAAACCTTGTCAAAGTCGGCTTTGATCGTTCTGCTGTTGGCGGGAACGTGGATACTTCCCCAGGCATCCAGAAAGCGTAACTTTGCGCCTTCTTCCAGAAAACGGTGCGCAGATGAGAGTGTTCCTCTGAAGCCGCCGCCGTAAAGATAGAGTTTGTTGTTTTTTGTTTTGATGAGAAATTTCCCTTCGGGCAGATTGGGCAGTTCCGGTTGTCTGCCGAGGACGATTTGAACGCCGGAGGGGATTTTTTCTCCCTGCTTGTAAATTTTGAACCGGGTTTTTGCCGCAAGGAAAAGACACTCCGACAACTCCTGCGCAGCAAATGCTTCTGCTTTTGTCGGAGCCGCGGGCAGTACGATTGCCGCCGGATTTTTTCCGTTTTCCACAATAGTCACGGTTTCAGCGGCACAAAACAGGGCTGAAAGACTTGCGATTCCGCAAAACAGATGTTTTTTCATATTTTCCTCCGGGGTGAGAATATTATTTGACCTTTTCAAGAACGAATCCGCCGCAGCTGACTTTGTTTTCTTTTGCCTTGCTGCCGGGAACAAAGGGACCTTCAAATTTCAATTTGATGGAAACACGCCACAGGGTTTCCGGGTCGCGGTAGAACCGTCCGATATCCTTGAAGAAGAAATCATATTTTGTGGTACAGATTTTAGAAGCATTGGTAATGCGGAATGTTCCAACTTCATAGAGCGCAAAGACATCCGGTTTTACATCTTTGGCTTGCAGTTCACGGCGGTGGATAAGTTTCCACTGAGCCGTAAGAGGCGCGATACATTTGATACCTTTGCTGTATTCGATATTGGTGATGAAATCCCAGCGTTTGGAACAGCGGATTTCGGAAGAGGCAACCACTGTTCTGTAATCGTAGCAGTTTAGCGCATAGGGGAATTCTGTCAGTTTGGTGTGTGAGCCGCCGCCGTGGATTTCAATGCGGGTGACAGAACCGCTGTTTTTTGCGGCCTTTTCCACTTCATTGTAATACCGCTTGTTGACAGAACGGTATCTGCGGCGTTCTTTGGTCAGCTGATCCAAAGTTGCAGTCAGTTTTTTTGCAATGCTTTTGCGTTCACTTTTGGGACATGTCATCAAATCAAGACGGGTTTTGTCAACAGTAAAGCGCAGCAGTTTGAGTCTGAAAAGATATTTTTGATCATTTTTGACAAGACTTTCCATTTTATCAAAATCTTTTGCCCAGCGTTCAAGATTATCACAAGTCAGATAATTCAGCAGAAACGGACTGGCGGCAAAGTAACCGATAACGCCGTTCCGGACGGCTTTTTCGCGCAAATCTTCAAGTTCATTGAAATACTTTTTGACCATTTCCGCCGCAGGTCCGTAGTAAAGAGAAAGAAATTCATCAATGATATCCTGCGGATCTTTTTCTGTGCCGGAAAAGAGTTTGAGAAGAACATAAGACTCCAATTCTCCGAAGTTAAGGCTGTTTACCGGCGTTACATCGTGTTCATAGAAACTGCCGGTGATCCCCGCTTGTTTCATCAGTTTGAAGTCGCGGATACTGCGCCGCAATGCGGAGTAGGGCATCGTATCCATGCCGTAGGTTACGGGGTAATACCAAACCCAGACATGTTTGAGCATTTTACACCAGATACGGAGATTGTCAAGCGTTTCAAGGTTGTTTTTATCATCCATCGGCGCAAAGATATTGTCATCAATGGGGGCGAAAATACCGACGATATTATCAGGAAATTTCAGTCCGACCGGCGGTTTTTCAGTCTGATCTTTGCGGTAGAGCAGCGTGGCGATTTTTGCCTGCGGTATATCTTTGCGGACGGCAGCAGCCAGTTCAATCAGAAATTCAAAAAAAGCACCGCAGGGAGACTGGTATTTTTCTGCAAGTTTTGTGCAGACGGAACACTCGCAGAATCTGCCGGGGGCATCCATTGCGGAAATTTCTATCCAGGCGATTTGTCCGGGTTTAATCTCTTTGTCGTAACGGGGTTTGCATTTTTTTATCACATTTTGGATAAAGACTTTCCTGACTTCATTTCCTGCAAAACACATCTGATCCAGAGTGCGTTTTCCGTTACGGTCGAGGGTGTAAAACTCCGGATTTGTCTTGAAATATTTTTTGGGCGGCACAAACTTGTGGAGGGAGTGATTTCCCATGCCCAAACCGACAGCTTCATTTAAAAAGGAATATTCTTTGGTGTTGTGCATATAGTTTTGTCCGTTTCTGAAGTAGAACGGATCGGCAACCGGCTGATTGGTGTGGAAAAATGTCATCAGTGCGCGGTAGGGCAGACCTTCTGAAAAAATCTTTTTTCCGGAAAGGGCAATGGTCGTATTGCGGGGAATGTGATTGTCGCCGTAGGCATTGAGAAAACGTATTCCCGCCTGATCTTCAAGAAAACGGTAAACCGCAGAAAGCGTTCCGCGCCTGCCGCCGCCGTAAAGATGGATGTCTCCGTTTTCAGCTTTGAGCATGTATCTGCCGTTTTCAAGTTCAGCAAGGTTCGGACGTTTGCCCAGGTGGATTTTTCTTCCGCAAGTCAACTGCGGAGAGTCCGAGACGATTTGAAATTTTTTCCCAGTGGACTTTTCAAGAAACATTTGAAGTTCACGGGCGGCAAAATTTTCAATTCGTGTGGCATTGGCAGGTTTGACGATGACGGCAGGAGTTTCACCGTCTTTGATTGCATAAGAGGCACAGCCGGAAATGACAAGTGCCGACAGCGTGCAGAATATCGGCAGATACAGTTTTTTGATCATGACAAAAGTTTCCTTCTTTTATGAATTTAAATCACAACTTGATTCAGAACTTTTTCTCGGGATGAACGTTGTCGGAATACGGATGACGGTGTGATTGTCCGAGGGTTCTTTTATCATCCGCAGCAGCAGTTTCAGAGCTTCAAACGACATGGTATCAATCGGTTTGTGGATACTGGAAATAACCGGCGGATTATGGATGTTGCTGTTGTATCCTTCGGTGTTATCCACGCCGATCAAACGGAAATCCCGTCCGGGCTGAAAGTTTTCAAGCAGCAGTGCATTGTAAAGATTGATCGCCAGAACGTCACTGGTACAGAAAATCACTGAGTTCCGGAATTTTTCAGCTTTGATACGGACTGTTCTGAAACACTCCACGGCTGTATCCGTTGGTTCACAACAAAATACTTCTTCAAGTACAAGCTGTCTTGCGGCAAGTTCCGCACGGTAAATATTCTGATGCCACAGACCTTCGGGTGTGGATTCCGAAAAAAGGAAAATCCGGCTGCTTTTATCCGGAGCAAGATATTGCAGTGCCTCTTTTATGCCGCTTTCAATTTCAAACTCACAGCAGGAATAATCTTTTTTTTCAGTAGTTGCACTGCGGTAGACCACAAAAGGCAGTCCGCTGTTTTTAAGGAGTACCAGAGATTGTTTATCAATGAACAACTGACTGACCAGCAGACCGTCCAACCCGGTGAAAGCATCCTGTTTGAACAACTCCTGATAAGAAATGACTTTGGCATCGCAGTTGTGTTTTTTCAGAAACTGCAGCGCATATTCACAGAAACGTCCGAGAACGGCGTTGATTTCCTGCGGCAGGATTGCACCGACGGGCTGGTCAAGGATGCCGATGGCATATTTTTTCTTCCGGGCAAAAAATGTGCCGCTGCCGTGCCTGCGGTACAGCAGTCCATCTTTGACCAGCAGATTGAGAACATTATGGGCTGTCGGAACTGAAATACCGTAATGATCTGCAAGTTCTGTTGCTGATGCCATCCGTGTTCCCGTCTCAGGCGGATTTTTAAGTAACTCCTGCCTGAGTATTTCGGCAATCTGAACACTTTTGGCTTTTCTGCATGTCTTTATCACGAATATATCTCCCGATTGTGGTCCGGGGAAGAATATAATCGCACAATCCGTCTTTTGCAACAGATTTTAAAAATCCTCAACCGTTTATTGCTTGAAAAAGGCTGAATGAAAGAAAAAAACGCTGCTGACTGTATATTAACTTGTAAAAATAAGATGCTTTAAAATTACCTTTTTATACCTGAATACAGCACTCGGAGAGTTCTTTTATGATTTTGTGGCAGAATTTGACAGGATCTTCTGAATCGGGGATTTCTTCCATAGCATCCCACAACTTTCTTCTTGAAATAAAATTCTGCGTTGCCTGCGACAGTCCGGGGAAGTCGATTTTTTTCACAGCCTTTCCGTACTGGACACAATACCAGGCAATCAGAATCGGGTCAACTTTGCCATCATTTTTCAGCGCAAAATCGGTGTATTCCTTTAAAAGACTGCAATCGGGATTCAGCCAGAAGCGGCGATAAAATTTCAAGTGCTGCAGTGTAAAGGGATCAGAGATGTATTTTTCAAGAGGAAAGTTTTCATCGCTGCAGAAACGGTACATCTGAGATTGCCTGAAAATTTTTTCAAGGGGATGTTCTTCATATTGTACTTCTTCACCGTTCAGGGCTTTGGCAAGGATTTCAAACATCTCCTGATAATTCTGATAGCCCTGTTCGTAGGCTTCATAACAGACTCCCTGAACACCGAGAGCGCGGAATCTTTGCAAATCCTGCAGATAAGCTCCCGTACCGTATTGAAATACAGACATATATCCCTGCAGCATGGCGTTTTCGTGAATATACATTTTACCGGGATATGCGCGTGTCCATTCAACAAGTCTTGCATCGTGGAAGGCTGAAATATCTTTTTCACAAGTTGTACATCCTGTTGATTCCGCATACGGCAGATAAGCGGCAGTAACGTCATCCGGCGGACCGTAAAGAGGAACTGACGGCTTGCGGTAAAAGGTATCATACATAATATATTTCATGCCGTCCAATGCCGCAGGCTCCGAGGGAATACGGTAACGTTTGTAATAAATATCTGTTTCGTATTCAAGGTCGGGACGGTGTTGGGTAATTGCTTTTACAAACCTGTCAACAAAAGGCTGCCAGCGGTCGTATTCCGTTAAAGCCGCACAGCGGGGGCACTGACAGAACATCGGACCGTCTCCGGCGCGCATGTGGACACGGGTAATTTCCGGCGGCAGGGATTTCAGCCATATGCCTGCACCCTCTTCAAAAGCGTCAAGGGCTTCGGGAACAAAACGGCAGGGGTGAGTTTCACATTCGGGGGTATCGGTGCAGACGTTTCCGTCGGGATCTTTGGCAAAATATTCCTTTTTCCAGTCAACGCATGAAAAGAAAGTCCGGGGACCGAAAG
>JAZQYS010000127.1:0-3793 GCA_045633645.1 Victivallaceae bacterium
CCGTAGCCATCAAGCAGCCTTGCATACCCCAACGGCAACTCTTCGCCCGAGCCAAACCCCACTGCGGCAGCCAAACCCTCGGGGTATATCGTGATGCCCCCATCTTGTCAGACAAGTCAGACAAGTCAGACTTAAGCGTCACGCCACCGTAACACGAATACCCCTGCAGCCATCAAGTAGCCCGGCATACCCCACCGGTAACTCTTGCGCCCGAGCCAAACCCCACTGCGGCAGGCAAACCCACGGAGTATATCGTGACGCCTCCACCTTGTCAGACAAGTCAGACAGGTCTGACTTAAGCGTCACGCCCACGCAGACGGCATACCCCCGTTGCTGTCAAGTTGCCAGCATACCCCCAAAGGTAAATTCCCGTGAATTGACAAAATACAACCAATGTCACGTTTAGTACAGAGCCAAATTTTTTTATAATTTACTTGACAATACGACATTTACAGAATATGTCATCCCGGACAGCGTGACTAAAATCGGTTTTTGCGCATTCAAAGACTGCCCCTGTGAAAAGGAACTCAAGAAAAAGTATCCGCATTTGTTCTGATAATTGGCTCTTTGCTTACTTATGCCGGCAGATTGCTCTGCCGGCTTTTGTGTCTTGAAAAAATTTGATTGCAGTATATATTATCCCGTGTTATCTTAAATAAATAATACGGGGTGGTATATGCAGGAACTTATGAATTTTTTCAACAATCCGCCTGTTGAAATGTACGGTGCGCCTTTCTGGGCATGGAACGGAAATCTTGATGAAAATACGCTGCACCGCCAAATCGGTATTATGCGCGAAATGGGATTCGGCGGATTTTTCATGCACTCACGAACCGGACTTGGTACACCCTATATGCAGAAAGATTGGTTCCATGCCATTGATGTCTGTATTGATGAAGCCGAAAAATGTGGTATGCTCGCTTATCTTTACGATGAAGACCGCTGGCCCTCCGGCGCCGCAGGAGGTATTGTGACTTCTGATGACAAATACAAAGCTCAGAAACTTTACTGCTCTTTTGAAGAAATCCCCCCTGAAGGAAATTTTGTCTGTCGTTTCGCCTTAACTTTACAGGACGGCAAAATTCTTTCCATGCGCCGTTTGCAGCAAAATGAATCCGCCGTCAATGCAGAAGAAAAGATTTATAACTTCTATTGGAAGTACATGGACTCCACCACCTGGTACAACAATGCAGCATATCTCAACACCATGGATAAAGAGTCCGTTGACAAATTCATTTCTGTCACCCATGAAAAATATGCTGAACGCTACGGAGAAAAGTTTTCAAAGTCCGTTCCCGCCATTTTTACCGATGAACCCTGTTACATCCACGGCGCAATCCTCGGCTGTCTGCCGTGGACCGGAAATCTCTGCCCGGAATTTGAAAGTCGTTACAATTATGATTTGATCGACCGTCTTCCTGAACTCTTCTTTGCAACAGAAACAGAAGTTTCTCAGGTGCGGCACGATTTTTATGACCTGATCGGCTCTTTTTTTGCCGAAAACTTCATCGGCAGAATTGCCGATTGGGGAAAAAATCACAACCTCCCCCTCTGCGGTCATTTGCTCGGTGAAGACGCCCTCTCTGCTCAAACGCTGTATATCGGCAACGCCATGCGCTGTTATGAAAAAATGCAGATTCCCGGCGTTGATGTCCTCACTGAGCATTGGAATATTTTCAACACCGTCAAACAATGCGTTTCTGTTGCCCGTCAGCTCGGCAGAAAGTACCGCATGACCGAAACTTACGGCTGTACCGGCTGGGATTTTCCCTTCTTCGGACACAAAGCCATCGGTGACTGGCAGTACGCCCTCGGAATAAACATGCGCTGTCTGCATTTATCCTGGTACTCCCTTGCCGGAGAGGGCAAACGCGATTATCCGGCAAGTTTTCTTGATCACTCCCCCTGGTACAAGCAGTATCCCGTTCTTGAAAACTACTTTGCCCGCATCGGCAACATCAGCGCAGAAAGCCGCGAAATCCGTGATCTGCTTGTCATTCACCCCCTTGAATCCATGTGGAGTATTCTTGCCAAAGACACCGCCTCCACCGGCGCAAGTCAGGCTAAAAGGCAGATTCAGCCGGGCAGAAAAGTTCTCGATACCTTTGACTCCCCGGAAATCAACAAGCTGGATGACGCCCACACCATCATCACCAATACTTTGCTCGCTCAAAATCTTGACTTTGACTTCGGCGATGAAGAAATGCTCAGCCGTCTTGCCTCCGTTGACGGAGAACTTTTCCGTGTCGGTGAAGCCGTTTACCGTCAAATCCTTATTCCGGAATTGAAAACCATCCGTTCAAGCACACTGAAACTGCTCTCTGCTTTTAAAGGCAGAATTTTCTATCTCGGCAAAGCTCCGGAGTTTGTTGATGCGCTGCGTTCCGATGAAGCAAAAAAAGTCTTTTCCTCTTTTACTCAGGTTTCTCCAGAAAATTTCACTTCCCGGATTGCCGCAGACTTCCGCCGTGTTTCCATTACCGACAGCAGCAATATTCAGGCCGCGCCGCTCTTTTACCGTCTGGCGGAGTTCCAAGACGGCTACAGTCTCTTTATCGTCAATACTTCCATGGCTTTTGAAAACGATCAGAAAAAAGGCATCATGGTCCGCGACCGCAATATGACCTGTCCTGATCTTACTGTCAAACTTGCTCTTCCATTCAAAGGAAGAATCGCTGAATTCAACGCCCTGGACGGTTCCGCTTTTGAAATTGATTTCAAATATGAAGACGGTTTCTATATTTTCAGCACCTCTTTTGACAAACTGCAAAGCCGTCTTTACATCATTTCTCCTCAAATTGATGCCCCGCAGCAGAAAGAGCATCCTGTTTTCACAGGAGTCTCCCCTCTGTCTGACAGCGGTTTTGACTACTCTTTAAGTGAAGAAAACATCCTCGTTCTCGACCACGCCAAATGGTCCACCCCAACGGAGTCCTCCCAAAAAGAGGAATACATCATTCTCGCTGATGACAAACTCCGCGCCATGATCGGAGAAATGCCCCGCGGCGGTCTCATGGAGCAGCCCTGGCACCGCGGCAGAAAAAAGGTTGAAAAAAGTATAAAACTTTCTCTTGAATTTACTTTTGAATGTGATATCATCCCTGAGAAAAACTGCATTCTCTCTATTGAAAATCCCGAAAAATTTTCCATTTATCTCAACGGAAATGAAGTCCCGCAAAATCTCTGCGGTTTTTATCTTGACTGCGATATCAAAAATATCGTCCTTGACAGAAGTCTTTTTGTCAAAGGTGTCAACAAACTTGTTCTTGACTGTCCGCAATACGACTACTTCACCAACCTTGAAGCCCTCTACATCAGAGGTGCTTTCGGCGTTGATGAAAACTCCCGCATAACTGCTCTGCCCGAAAAACTTTTCTGCGGCAACTGGTGCGAACAACTTCTTGCCAACTATGCCGGTAATGTCACTTATTATACCCATATTGACAACCCCGGTAAAACCACCCTCGAAGTCCCCGCATGGCGCGGCACCCTCCTGGGCGTTTCTGTTGATGACAATGAAGAAAAACTTCTCGTGTCTTTCCCCTTTGAAATTGAAATTCCTTCCGGTCCGCACCGCCTTGCCATCACCGTCTACGGTCACCGCCGCAACGCCCTCGGTCCATTCTACCTTAACGAAAAATGGCCCGAAAGAACCGGCCCCTATCAATTCAAAGTTTACGAAAATCCCGCCCGCCAACTCGTCCCCTGCGGTCTCCTCCTCCCCCCCGTCATCAAACCCCACGCTTTGTGAAAACATGTGGGAGCCGGGGGGAAGAGAAAAACTTTTTTTCAC
>JAZQYS010000128.1:0-2766 GCA_045633645.1 Victivallaceae bacterium
AATTGCATATAATAGAAGAAAATTGTATGACACAGGAGGATCGCTATGCTTTACAATTCTATGGAAGATCTGATCGGTAACACCCCGCTGGTTGCGCTGAAGAAAATATCATCCTCTGCGAATATTCTGGCGAAGCAGGAAAGCCGCAATATAAGCGGCTCGGCGAAAGACCGGATCGCTCTGGCGATGATTCTGGATGCGGAAGAAAAGGGACTGCTGAAAGCCGGCGGCACCGTCATTGAGCCCACCTCCGGAAATACCGGCATCGGTCTGTTCGCGGTGGCGGCGGCAAGGGGTTATCGGTGTATCATCGTGATGCCGGACACCATGAGCGTGGAGCGGCAGAAGCTGGTTTTGGCTTACGGCGGAGAAGTGGTGCTGACCCCTGGCGCTGAGGGCATGACCGGCGCCATCGCCAAGGCGCAGGCGCTGACGGAAGAGATTGAAGGCAGCCTTGTGGCGGGACAGTTTATGAATCCAGCCAATCCGGAAGCCCATTACAGAACCACCGGTCCGGAAATCTGGCAGGATACGGAAGGAAAGGTGGATATTTTCGTGGCGGGGATCGGCACCGGCGGTACGATTTCCGGTGTGGGACGGTATCTGAAGGAAAAAAATCCCCATATCCGCATCGTGGGCTTCGAACCGGCGGATTCTCCGCTGCTGAGTGAAGGCCGCAGCGGCAGTCATAAATTGCAGGGAATCGGGGCAAACTTTGTGCCGGATACCCTAAATCGATCGATTCTTGACGAAATCATCACCGTGACCACGGAAGAAGCCTATGCCGCAGCCCGCCGTCTGGGACGGGAGGAAGGCGTGCTTGGCGGAATTTCCTCCGGCGCGGCGCTCCATGGCGCAATTACGCTGGCGCAGCGTCCGGAAAATGCCGGAAAGAACATTGTGGTGCTGCTGCCGGATTCCGGCGAACGGTATCTGAGTACCGATCTGTACTAAGAAGATATGTCCGAATGAACCATCAGTTTTGCAAAAATCAGTCGTATTGGCATGGTATACAATTCCGGTTTGACAGGATTGCCGCTTAATAACAAAAGCGATGATGCAGCATGTATCCATCTGCCAATATGTGGATCAATCAATGTGATCTGCGCAAAACAACATCAAAAGCTATCCCCCGACCTGAACAGGTCGAGGGATTTTTGCGTTCTATGACATAAATAAATTAGCGTATTACACATAATCTCTCATTTCCGGCAGGAACGGATCATCATTTTCTGCCACGTATATTTTAATGATGATTGCCTTCAGATTTCTGAACGCTTATCCCGTGAATGAGGATCTTTTATTGACCTTTAGATGATTAGGTGATAAACTAAAAATAAAACTGCGTTTGATAGTATAACAAGGAGTGAGCACACATGACGTTGATCGAATGTTTTACCGATTCTCATATTGACAACATAGCTGCGTGTCTGCGGTTGCAGCCGGATAGAATGGTTATGATTGGCAATGCCGAAAAAATGAGTGAGCCAATCAAGCGATATCAAAAGTTATTCAAGCGTCGGGGTATCACCACGGAGATAACCATGTGTGACATGCAGAAAATGGATCTTGACGAGATTTACGCTGCACTGAAAAAACTGGTCCTTGAGACAAAAGATTGCGTCATTGATCTGACAGGTGGTGATGAGTGCGTGATCATGGCAGTCGGTGCGGTTTTAGCCGAATTGCCCATTGAGGTAAGACAGCAGGTGCGCATAGAAAAATTCGATCACGACACGAATGTGGTACGGGACTGCGTTCGCGATAACCGAAAAATCCAGACAAAATCAATTGATTTGACTGTTACGGAATTGATTGCACTTCACGGCGGCACACTCCATCCAAGTGCCAATCAGTTGCCGGAAGGCAGTAATCATCGGGATTTAGCCGGCCTTTGGGAGGTCGCTTCGGAGAATCCTAAGGACTGGAACCGGGCTATTATGCTGTTGAGCGAATTTGAAAGCCGGTCCGATTCTAAAATGCAGGTGTTCCTGCCACTGGCACACCTGCGTAACAGTATTTCTGATTTTGAATCAAAAGAGAATACTGTACGGGAACTGCTGGGTAAGCTGCATCGCCGGGGGATTATTGACGATCAGAGCAACAGAAATGTGCTGGAATACACATACACATCTCAGTTGCTGCGATACTGCACCCTGAAGGCCGGTAATGTTCTTGAAACAAAGACGTTACTGGAAGGCCGTGCTTGTCTGGAGAATGGAGTGCCCTATTTCCATGATTGCCTGATGAGTGTCAGCATTGACTGGGACGGTGTAGTGCATGATCCTATAAAGCGCATTCCCGAAACCCGCAATGAAATCGATGTGGTGCTGATGCGCGGAATGACTCCGCTTTTTATTTCCTGCAAAAATGGAAATGTCAGTGAAGAGGAACTGTACAAGCTTAATACCGTGGCAGAACGGTTTGGCGGACCTTATGCAAAGAAAATGCTGATCGCCACAGACTTGGATCGGAAAGGTTCCTCTGCAAACCGCGCATTTATTCAGAGGGCATGGGACATGGATATTTTTCTGGTGACCGATGCCGCTGAACTTACCAGAGAAGAATGGCGGCAAGTATTTAAAAAAGCAATGCTGTAATGAGAATTTAGATAAAAACCCCGGTCAAAAACATTCCGGCCATCAAGACACGCATTGAAACGACACCGAATAGTATACAGCTATACGGTCCGGCAGAGATTATGCCGGAACAGAAAAGAAAAACCGGCCAACTTTCGAAACTTTTGAAAGTTGGCCGGTTTTGTAT
>JAZQYS010000129.1:0-7575 GCA_045633645.1 Victivallaceae bacterium
TTGTCGAGATCGACTTCCATGTAAGCCGGCGGAGGCGTATTGTTCTTCTTGGCGAACTCAGCGATCGCGGGGGACTTTTCAGGATCAATGGAGATCACAGAACCTTCTTTCACGATGTAGCTGGCACGGTCAACGCGTTTGCCATCAACCAGAATGTGACGGTGGTTGACAAACTGTTTGGCTGCGAAGATGGTCGGAGCAAAGCCGGCACGGAAAACCATCGCATCCAGACGCTGTTCAAGATTGCGGAACAGTTTTTCGTGGGTCTGACCGCTACCGGTCTTGGCCTTGGCGTAAGCAATCTGGAGCTGCTTTTCGCTGATGGCATAGTAGTAACGCAGTTTCTGCTTTTCAAGCTGCAGTTCACCGTAGGTGGAGAGCTTGCCGCGACGGCCTTTACCGTGCGGTCCGGCAGGATACGGACGTTTGACAGACGGACATTTCGGATCGCCCCAGAGGCATTTTCCGATACGACGGCAGAATTTGTGTTTCGCTTGACTTGCGGTAGGCATAACCTAATCCCTTTCAATTTATTGTTTTTTGTTTTCATGTCGCGGGTGTCAAGCCTCAATTTTACTGTATGGGGCCCGCAACACGACTGCTATTTGACTAATATACCCCTGTTTAACGTTTTTTTCAAGAGCTGAACTGGTAAATTTTATGTTTTGATACTATATTATATACAGAAGATAACAAAATACAGGAGATTTTTTGAAATGAAGTCCTATTTCCGTCCTGAAATCGACGCTATGGCGGGATACGTTCCCGGTGAACAGCCCAAGATGGCTGATCTTGTCAAACTCAATACCAATGAGAACCCTTTTGCCCCGAGTCCTGAAGTTGAGAAGACTCTGAAAAATTTTGATTGCGCCCGTCTTCGCCGTTATCCCGACCCCATGGCTGACAGTTTCCGTGATGCCGTCGCCTCTTTCTGGGGTGTCAAACGTAGCAATGTCGTTGCCGGAAACGGTTCCGATGATTTGCTGACCATGATTTTCCGTGCCTTTACTTCGCCTGAACTGCCCGTTGCTGTTCTGGACCCGAGTTATTCGCTGTATCCCGAACTTGCCGCCATGCAGAATGCGCCTGTTATCAAAATTAAACTTGCTGAAAAAACTTTTGATCTGCCCGGAGATATTCTCGCTCAGGCTGAAAAAGCCAATCTGCTGATGATTGTCCGTCCCAATGCGCCGACGGGAACGCTTTTTCCGAAAGAAACTGTCCGGGATATCTGCGAAAAATTTGACGGTATTGTGGTGATTGATGAGGCTTATGCCGATTTTGCCGCCGATAACTGTATTGATTTTGCGCGCGAAATGGATAATGTCATCGTCATCCGCACATTCTCAAAGAGTTACGCCATGGCAGGTATCCGCCTCGGATACGGTATCGCCTGTGAAAATATCATCGCGGGATTGATGAAACTCAAAGATTCCTACAATATTGATATGCTTGCCCAGGCTCTTGGTGAAGCCGCTTTCCGCGATCATGCTTATTTTACAGCCAGACGCAACGAAGTGATTCAGATGCGGACTGATCTTGCTGAAGAACTTGCCAAACGCGGATTTTATGTTCCCGTATCTGAAAGCAACTTTTTGTTCGTTTCTCCTCCGGACGGCAACGGAAAAAAACTGTTCGAAGAACTGCGCAAGCGGGCTGTGATTGTGCGTTATTTCAGCGCACCGGCAACGGCAGCATATTTGCGTATTACCATTGGAAATCCGCAGGAAAATGCCCGTCTGCTGTCTGCCATTGACGAAATTTATTCCTGATTATACTTTTTTTAACCGGGCGTGACGATCAAGATGATCTTCACGCCTTTTTTTTCTGTTTGTCAAAATTGCAGCGGCAGACTGTTATTTGTTCTGCGGAGTATTATTGAACTGATATTTTTTCAACCATGCGGCGGCTTGGTGTACATCAACTTTTGAATTTTTGCCCCAACTGCATCTGAAAACAGTGTAATTTTTACTGCCGTCTGCGGCGGGGAATTCTGCCAGAGCCGTCAACGTTTTTTCCGGGGAATCCGTGATATCAACGGCAAGCAAGGAAGTTTTGCCGGCGATTGTGATGGGTGTTTGCTGTTCTTTACTGAATATGACAAGTTTGGGCGTTGTTTTATTTTCGGCAACGCCGATATAGGCAAGCAGATAGTGAAAAATTGTCGCTGTCTGGTCTGAGATATATTGAGGAGCCATTTTTTCAGGATATTCCGAGAGTTTTCCTGCGCCTTCGCTGGCAAAAATATTCATTTTTTTGTGGAAGCCTAATTTTTCTCTTTCTTTGAGGGGGGATTTCCCGGAAGAATTGAGTTTTTTCATCCATGTTTCCGGAACAGAAAAAATGTATTCGGCGGGAAAGAAAATCATGCCGCCGTCAACAGTTTGGCGATTGTTGATATCAAGAACAGGACGCTGGGCGGAACCGGTCAGTTCTCCGGAGGAATTGATCGTGGCACAGTAAACATGAAGCGGATTCCATTTTTTTTCAATTTCAGAAACAATATATTCAAGATTGCGCTGAATTTTGCAGTCGAGGGTGAGACGGACAGGTCTGCCGGGTGTCTGGCGCCGATCAATCAATTTTTCAATACCGCTTTGTCCGGCTTCTCTGCCGTTGATGAACTGGGTGTATCCGAGCAGTCCTGCGGCGAACTTTCCGTCAACTGCCGCATAACGGAGCCGCTGATTCTGATGGGTGCGTTTGCGGTTCCCGATAAGCAGGATTCCGCTTCTGTCGCAGATATCAGGACGTTCTTCGCGCTGAATAATGATTCTTTTGCTTTGTTTTGCGTGTACGGGCAATTGCTTTTTTACGGACACAAACAGAAATGCCGCAGCGGATAAAACTGCCGCAATAATAATCAAATGTGATTTTTTCATTGTTTTATTCTCCAATCGTATTTTAAAAATATATCCTTTTTACGGGGAATTGTCAAGAAAATACACTGCTTTTTGTATACTGAAAACATGATTTGACAAAATATTATCAGTGTGATATATTATTTATCAGATAATTTGATTAAGCGTTTTATCAAATGGGGCAGGGATCATTTCACCATGCGCGTAACAATCAAAGATATAGCAGCGGCCGCCCGGGTATCTCCGGCAGTGGTGTCTGCTGTTTTGAACCGGAATAAGTCCATCCGCTGTTCGGAGGAAAAAAGACAACTGATACTGGAACTTGTCCGGAATATGGGATACCGTCCGAACCGGGCGGCTCAGGTGTTGGGCAAGCGCAAGAGCCGTCAGATCGGAGTGTTAAGTTACAGTCCATCAGATCCTTCCGTTGCCCGTATCATCGGAGAATTGGAACGTCAGATTTCTGAACGCGGATACAGTGCTGTTTTCGGTTTCTGGAGTGATTACGCTTCTATTGAAACGGCTTTTGATTCTGTTCTTGCCCATCCGCTGGATGGTTTGATTTCCATGCATAACGGTTTGATTGATGCCGTCCCTGAGGGATTGCCGACAGTTTATTACGGAGATGTTCCCGGAAAGTGCTGTGTGAAACTTGATTACCGGCAATATTTTGAACAGGTTTTGACGCTTCTTGCCGGACTCGGTCATAAAACAATTGGATTTGTCTGTTGGCACCACGAAAATTTGTATGAGTTGTTTTGTTCCGTTTGTGCGGAAAAAGGTTTGCAAACCTCTCCTTTCTGGAGTCCGGAAGGCAGCGGTTTTTATGAAAATGCACTTGAGACGGCACTGGAACTTCTGCGCAGTGAGGAGCGTCCTGACGCCTTGATCTGTCGTAACGATGTTGTGGCTTTTGCGGTTATCAATGCGGCAAAGCAGTGCGGACTGCGTGTACCTGAAGATATTTCTGTTGTCGGATTTGACGATATTGCGCCGGCAAGTTACTTTATCCCGCCGTTGACGACCTGCGGTGCGCCCGCTGAAAAAATAGCCTCCACGCTGCTGGAAATTCTCTTCACCGGAGCTGAACCGGGAATGACGCTTATAGATATGGATTTGATTATAAGGGGAACATGTTCTCAAAAAAATAAACTGCAATCAACAATTTTCAGAAAGGAATAACAGATATGCAGAAAAAACAATTTTCCGGATTTTCTTCTTTGTGCTTCACCCTGATTGAGCTGCTTGTTGTCATTGCAATCATCGCAATTCTTGCGGCGATGCTCATGCCCGCATTGCAGCAGGCAAGGGACAAGGCAAAAAGTACCTCGTGTTTGAACAATCTCAAACAGAATTATCTGGGAGTTGTTGCCTACGGTGACAGTTCTGACGGTTACCTCATGCCGTATGAAGGTATGACAAAATACGAGCCGTCGGCATTTCCGGGAACTGATTCGCATACAAAATGGCATTTGGGAGACAGTTATTTCACATCTTTGCTTGATAAACGCACCGGCTGGAAAGATCCCAATTATTCAATGCCCAAAGTGATGGTTTGTCCGGCAACGGTTGAGACGACAAAAATGTATAACAATCCCACCGCCAATATGTCGATTGTGTACCGTTCTTACACACTTTTAAGACAGGCTTCATGGAGTATCTTTTTCCCGACAGCCGCAGTTGGCAAACCCCGGCGTGCAACGCAGTACAAAATTCCGTCAAAAGTGCCGTATATGCTTGACGGTTGGGGCGCACCGAGTTTTGACGGTTCGCATGAAAAATATTTTGATCCGACCTATCCTCTCAACAGTACTTCCGGACGTATGGTTGATTACCGTCACGGTCAGCGTGCCAATGTATTGACTCTTTCCGGCAGCGTTCAGGCGATAACCAATATGAAACGGACGGGGGATAACGAGCAATTTGACAAAGCTGCGGTGTTGTGATGATGAAAAAAGTTCTTTTTTGTGCCGGACTTTTACTTGCCGGCAGTCTTTTTGCAGCCGATTACACACGGGAGGAATATACCTCTTTAATGGAAATCGGCAAGCGTCCGCGGCGGACACCGCATACGCTGATTTTTGCCCGTTTTCAGCCTTATGATCTGCGGGGAAATTTCAGGGATGAGTGGTACGACCGTCCTTTGATTGTCAATTCAAACTGGCGGAAAGATGAAGCCGGACGCAAAGCCTCATGGAATAAAGAAGCCGATTGGATCAGAATGTATGAAATTGCCGGTATTACGCTGTTGGGAAATGCGTACAGCAGTTTTTTTCATGATATGCTCAAGGCCTCGCGGCAGGCGGATTTTTCCGGCTTTCAGTTGATGGCAGGCGTCGGTGTTTCTTCCGGTATGTTCGACCGCAAAACGGCCTATGGAGAACGCCGTTTTCAACGTTTTTTACGCAATGTCCGTGAAGCGGCAAGTTCTGAAAAAGTTATACGGATTGACGGTAAGATTCCCCTTTTTAATTACGGCAGATTTTCTGACAGTGATTTGCGATTGATCCGCAATGAAATGAAAAAAAGAAAGCTGGCAGAAGTTCAGCTTTTTACACCGCTCTGGCTCAATGTTTACGGTGAGTATAACGCCACCGGAAAGCTGTCAGAAAAAACGCTTGAAAAGATGGAAAAACAAATCCGTGAACGGTTGGATCTTTACGACGGTATCAACTTTACGAATCTTTCCTACAAACGCAATCTCAAAGGGAATGATGTGCTTGCCAAAGTCTTTTATCCGGAACTGGATAAAAAATATCTGGCGCCGCTGTTTGCCAAAATCTGGTCTGAACCGAAGTATCAGCACAAACTCCTGGGGTTCAATGTCGATCACGGTTATATCGGAGATATCGACAACGGTGTTGTTCAGGCTGAGCAGGGAACAAGTGTGCTGCGCCGTCAACTGGATACCCAGCTGCTTTTCAATCCGGATATAATTTCCATGGCGGAGTGGAATGAAGTCAATGAAAACACCTCTTTTCAGCCGACACTGACCAACAGCAAAAGCATTATGCGGATTATGCGTTATTATGCCCGCTTTGTCAAAGGTTTGGAGCCGACTCCCGTTGCCGGAGATGATTTGAGTATCCCGAACCTGATTGTTTCTGTCCGTTGGGGAGTGCAGGCGGGGGAAGAGTACCGTATCGAACTGCTCAATGTGCCGGATACACCTGCTGACGGTAAATATCAGGTTCAACTGCTTCTAACGGATGAAAAGGGAAAAGTTTTCCGCAAAATGCCGACAGACAGTTTCCGTCAGAACAAATTGACATCCGTTACTTACAAAGTCGGAATCAGTCCTCTTTTCAGCAAAGTTCGGACGATTCTGCCGGTATTGAAAATCAATTACAAGGGCAGGAATTTTACCTTCAAGCCTGCCGTTTATACCCGTTTGTTTGCTGCAACGCCCAACAATGCCAAAGAGCTGCGTTTGCCGATCCGCGATCAGTATCTGCCTGAAAAATGGAATTTGAATGTGTTTCCCCGTAAAGATGGCAGTATCGGGATTTCTGCAGAAATTTCAGGCAGAGAAAAATTGCAGAGTGTAGAGATTCTGGACGGAAAATTTCCTGTGCTTTCGGCATGGAATAAAAAGAGCTTGAAACAGAGTGATTATTTCTGGGTGACGATAAAAAATCACCGCCGTCATGAAGGTATATTTCCGTATAAAGTCCGTGTGAAAAACAGTGTCGGATTTATTTGGCATCCGTGGGGAAGACCCTATTGTTCCCCTGTCCGTATGGAAAAGATTGCGGATAACTGGTTTGCTCAGGAAAAAGGTCATTTCTGGCACAGCGGTCCGGCCGGAATGGTGGGAATACCCAAGGCTGATAAAGATGCCGTCATAGAGTGTGTCATCAATAAAAACATTATCACACTGCCGCTTGCAAAACTTCTGAAGGAAAAGTACTGGACGGAGGAAAGTCCCGGCTGCATTATGACGGAGTTTGAATTGCGTCCTGAGAAGATCGACCATCCGGCACCGCTTGAGAGTCCGGAGGCGCAGATCAAAGGAGAATACTTTTCAAAGATGAATGATCCTGCGTTGACACTTCTGGCGGTAACCGAAAGCGGCAGATTGTTCCGTTCTGCGCCGGTTTACATCCGCAAAGTAAAAAAGACCGCCTCTTTGAATGTGTATGATGAAAAGCAGGGCAGGGCAGTAAAAGTGGCAGTTCCTGATTTTCAGATTCCGGATATCTGCTATGTGTTTGATGCAAAAAAAGGAAACAAACTTGAATCGCCGGCGGCGCGGGAGTTTACGGCAACGCTCGGCGGCGGTACTTCGCGGGGAATGGCTTTGCGTTTCGGTATGGATTTTCCGAAAAGTCAGGCGCGTATGGCACCCGTGTGGAGCAAAGAAAGTGCCAAAGATGTTCTGAAATTTGAAAAAGGTGCTTATCTGCACTTGCCTTCAGGCATTTTCCCCAACGGAGCTTTTACTTTGCAGATCAAGTTCAAGACCTTTTCAAAAGCCAATCAGTGGCTGTTCCATAACGGTTTCAGCCGTCAGGCGGGAATAGGCGCGGCAATTGTTGACGGAAAACTCTTCTGCTCCTATGCCTCCGGCAGCACGGGATTCGGACACAGTCTGCACCGCCTGCCTACGAGTTTGGAGATAACTCCCGGAAAATGGCACGATCTTGAGATTGCTTACGGCTTGAACAATATGCAGATAAAATTAGATGGTGAAAAAATAACTTTCCCGTATAAA
>JAZQYS010000130.1:0-1625 GCA_045633645.1 Victivallaceae bacterium
TGCAGCTGACGCCGTAATTTTCAGCAGTTTCTGGGAAGGGTGCAGTCTGGCGGCAGCAGAGGCAATCCGGATGCAGAAACCGCTTATCTCTCCGAAAGTCGGCGATATTGAAAGACAGACAGATTATAAAAACTGCGTGCTGTTTGACCTGCCTTTTGCTTATCTTACGGATTTGAACAGCACCAATTGCGGCACCGTGGTTTATACACCGAATCCGGAGATCATAAAATCTCTTGCCTCGGGAATGTCAACTGTTGCCTCTGGAAAATACAGTAAACAAACGGCCGTCAGACCGGAACAATGCGCTGATGAAGTCTATCTGCGGTATCTCAAGGTTCTTAATTACTGCTGCGGCAATTTTGCTCCGGAATCATTCAGACACAATATTTGATACAAAAGAAAATGAAACTTGTTTTTTTAAGCGGCATAACCTGGGATTCCTGTATCGGCGGCAGAACAGTGCAGCTGGCAAAAGCGGCGGCTCTGTCGCATGAGGTGCATTTTGTTACAATTCCCGGACTGCGCCACTGGAAAGCCGGAATAAAAACATGTCACAATGTCACAATCCATACCCTGCTGCCAAAATCAGATAAGTTTCCGGGTCTTGTGAGAGCTTATTTAAAGAAAAAAATCAACTTGCAGGACGCTTGTCTCGTTGTCAGCAATCCGCTGTGGGAACCCGTTGTTTCACATTTGACGGCAAAAAAAATCATTTATGATCAGCTGGATTATTTTGCCGTTCACGCCCCCAAAGGCAAACATTTGGAAAAACTCCGGTTGAAAGAAGAAAATTTAATGCGCAAGGCCAATGTCATAACAACGGTCTCCCGTCGGCTGCTGTCCTATTCAGCGTATCCGGAGAAAACCGTTCTGCTTCCCAACGGAGTTCCGGAGTCTTTTCTGAAACAGGAAACAGGCTTTCCCGCAAAAAAAGTTATCGGCTTTCACGGAGCCTTGTATGAGTGGATTGATTATGATTTGCTTGAGTTTATTGCCGATACGTTTCCTGATTGCACACTCCGCCTGGTGGGAACAGTCCGGAATCCGGATTATCTGCAGGCACTGAAAACAAAGTCCAATGTGGAAATTCTTCCGGCATTTGCGTTTGAGCGTCTGCCGGAAATCGTCAGGGATTTCACCATCGGAATCGTTCCCTTCAAAAACGATGAGGTGTCTCTCTGCGCCGATCCGTTAAAAAGTTACGAATATCTGGCTCTGGGGAAAAGTGTTGTTTCAACAGTTCATTCTGCTGCTGACGGAGAAACTTCACGCGTTGTATCCAAAGATAAGTTCTGCGCTGAAATTGCAGATTTGCTCAATGCCCTGCCCTCTCCGGAAACATGCAGAAAGTCCGCAGAGCAGCACACCTGGGAAGAGCGTTGCAGAACGCTTTTGCAAATTGCGGAGTCCTGATTTTATGACAAAAAAAATCATATTCTGTCTCAGGCGGGACTATCAGAAAATTCCGGCAGGCGATATCGTCCAGATGGAACAGTGGAAAAGAGTACTCTCGCAATTAAACTGTGATGTTACGATTTTTTCCGGAGATATCCGTGAAGAGGATATGCTTGATGCCGACATCGTTTTCATCTGGCATCTGGAACGGCTGCATGAAAGTCTGCCGT
>JAZQYS010000131.1:0-8067 GCA_045633645.1 Victivallaceae bacterium
GGAAAATATGTCCGTTGCAGACTTTGTGCAGGCACTTCTTCCGTCAGAGGAACTGACCCGTCTGGTTGCTGTCAGAACGAATCTTGATACCAGAACCCGGACTTTAGCCGGTGAAAAAGTAAAATTTTCTTCTGAACTTGAAACGCTTAAAAAGGAATTTCCTGTTGATTTTGATGCGGCGGCATCACGCGAAATACTTGAAGAATCCAAAAAAGAAAGCAGTCAGCTTCAGTTTGACATCGGTGGATTGTCAAGAGATCTTGACAGTAATGAGGAAAAGCGTAAGAAGAATCTTGCTGAATTGAAAAAATTGGAAAATATGCGCCAGCGTGCCGCTGTCTGGTACGATCTGGATAAGTTGATCGGCGGCAGCGGCGGCTATATTTTCAAACGGATTGCTCAGGTGGTGACCCTTGAAAATCTTCTCTGCTGTGCCAATAATATTTTAAAAGGAATGAACGGGCGTTATGAGTTGATACTGCGCCGTCAGAATCAGCAGCAGATGCTGGCGATAGATGTGATAGATCATTGGCAGGGCAGTGAAATCCGTCCGAGTGAGAATCTCTCAGGCGGTGAACGTTTTCAGATATCTTTGTCTCTGGCTTTGGGATTGTCCTCAATGGGGGGTAAAAACAGCCGTATAGATTCAATCTTTCTGGATGAGGGATTCGGTACACTTGATGCCAATTCTCTGGATCAGGCATTGCAGACTCTTGCCGCTCTTCAGCGCGGCGAGAATAAACTGATCGGTATTATTTCGCACGTTCAGGCAATTTCTGATAATATTGCTTCTGTGATTGAAGTCATTCCGCAGGGCGGCGGCAGAAGCCGTCTTGCCGGTGTCGGTGTTTCTGTATCTTAATATATTTTAAGGAGAAATTTATGAATAGTTTTTATAGTTGTCTGATGTATCTGACCGGCTGGCCTCTGGCGGTGCTGCTGATTGCCGGCGGTCTTTATTTTACTTTCAGAACCCGCTTTATTCAACTGCGTTTGTTTGTAGAATCTCTGCGCGTTGTACTTGAAAAGCCCAAAGGAAAAGAGAGTATATCTTCTTTCGGTGCGCTGATGATTTCCACCGCCTCGAGGGTCGGAACCGGTAATATCATCGGCGTATCAACTGCAATTTGTTTCGGCGGTTCCGGGGCGGTATTCTGGATGTGGCTGACGGCTTTAATCGGCGGAGCTTCTGCATTTGTTGAGTCCACGCTTGCTCAGATTTACAAGCGCAGAAATCCTGACGGCAGTTGTTACGGAGGTCCCTCTTTTTACATTGAAAGTGCCTGTAAAAGCAAGTTCCTTGCGGTGATTTTTGCCGTTGCATTGATCTTTACTTACGGTGTCGGATACAATATGCTTGCATCTTTTAATCTGCAGAGTTCTTTTGAAGTATTTTCGTTTTACCGTCCCCGGTACTGCTGGATTTTCGGAGCTGTAACGATGGTACTGTTTTTCTTTACGATACTTGGCGGCAGCAAACGGCTTGTCAATACGACAGGTTTCCTTGTTCCGTTCATGGGAGCTTTATATGTCCTTTTTGCTCTCGGAGCATTGTTTCTGAACATCGGCAACATTCCCGAAATGGTCGCAGATATTTTCAAAAGTGCTTTTGATTTCAAGGCGATTATGGGGGGATTTTCAGGTTCTGTCATCATGTGGGGCTTGAAACGCGGACTTTATTCCAATGAAGCGGGTATCGGTTCTGCGCCCAATGCTGCGGCAGCAGCTGATGTGTCACATCCCGTCAAGCAGGGATTGGTTCAGATGCTTTCAGTTTTCATTGATACCAATTTGCTCTGTACGGCAACGGCGCTGATGTGCCTGGTTTCCGGCGTTCCCGGAAACGCTCAAAATGCCGGAGCAGCTTATGTGCAGGCAGCTTTGAAGCAAAGTTTCGGCATGGTCGGACCGGTGTTTATTGCCTGTGCCATGGTGCTTTTTGCCTTTACCACACTGATCGGCAACTTCTTTTATGTTGAAAACTGCATTGCCTATATCTGCGGCAGAAAACCCGGAAAGAAGACTTTGACCGTCATCCGTATCATCGGCGGACTTCTGATCTTTGCCGGTGCAGGATTAAAAATGGATATCGCCTGGGGCATTGCTGATATTTCTCAGTGTGTGTTGGCTTTTATCAACATTCCCGTGTGTATCATCATCGGTTCTGTTTCTTACAAGGCGTTGGCGGACTACGTCTCTCAGCGCAGGCAGGGGGTGGAACCGGAATACAATGCTCAACGCTGCGGTGTTGCTGAAAAAACAGATTTCTGGAAGTAAACCATTTAAAATATAAAGGATATAAAATGAATACAAAAAACTTTTTATTAGCAGCAGTGTTGTCAATCTGCGGCATGTTGTCCGCTCAGATTCCCGGCAAATGGCAGGCGTATTTTTTTGATGCGCACGAAGTCAAAGGAAAAAGATCAAAACATGCAACGATTCTGCCTGAAAACGGTGTGATTTCGCTGAAGGGCAGAACCATCAAGCCGGAAACTGTTTTTCCTGTCAATGGGTTGTTTGATCTGGATAAACTCAGCCGCAAACGCGGCGGAGCCGCTGTATTGGTTGGTGACATGAAGTCCGATAAAGCACGTAAAACCTGGCTGGGCGTGGGCGGATTGATTTTTTCCTGCCGCGTCAATGGCAAAATCGTTTATGATATTACCTGGAAAGGTCTGGGTAACGATTATGATCCCGTGACTGCCAACGATCATATTTTTGAAATCGAACTTAAAAAAGGCAGTAACAAAATTGTTTTTGAGACCCGCCGAACCAGTTCTCTCATGGATTACGTTTACGGAAAAGACCGCAAAATCTCCTGGCATCTGGCTGTTCAGGAACTTCCTGATTACAAACCGGCGAAAGCGGAATTGGCACATCCTGAAATTCTTGTCCGTCCGGATACCGGTTCTGTTATCGTAAGTTTCATTACCGTTAAACCCATTCCGGCAGGTATTGATTACCGTGTCAAAGGCAGCAGAAAATGGCTGCGTAAATGGGATACTGCCGGAGATCTTATTCTGCGCGAAAAGACCCGCAATCACACGATCCGTCTGGAGGAACTTGAGCCGGGCAAGGAGTATGAATACCGCCTTGTTCTGCTGGAACCGCCCGCAGGCCTTGATGGTTTCCGCCGTCCTTTGTGGTCAAAGCGGGTATATAAAGAAGTTTTCATGCCGGTCAAAAACTTCAAAGCATTTGGCAACGAACAGGAATACAGTTTCTTTTTGTGGGGTGATACGCAGCTTTCTCTGTCCGAAAAATGCAAAACTGTTGCGGACCGCAAGGCGTTTATGAAAAAGATGTCTGCCATTCCCGCTTTCAAAAAGGCGGATTTCATGGTGCAGATCGGTGATATGGACAGTTACTATCACGATGTGGAAAAGGATCTTTTCGGCAAATATCTTGACTTTTTTGCCCGGGAAAAATCTCCTCTCCAGTGGGTTTATGTCCGCGGCAATCATGAAGTCAACGGAATCGGTGCAGAAGATTGGTACAACTACTTCCAGATGCCCGGAGACAAGAGTTTTTATGCCTTTACCAAGGGAGGCGTGATGTTTATTGTTCTTGACTGCGGAGATTTTACGCACGGTAAGAACACTGCCGGCAGCGGCTGTCTTATCAGCACTGAAACACTCTATGCCGCTCAGGAAAAATGGATTGAAAAATTGCGGAAGACTCCGGAATTCAAAAAAGCGCGTTTCCGTGTTGTTCTTGCTCATCCCGAACCGCAGATTGAAAGCAGTCTGGTGGCTGATCCCATCCGCAAAATGACAGAAAAACTTTTGTCAGATACCTCAAAAGAGGGTATGATTCACCTCTGGATGGCAGGACACGTCCATCGTTATTGGCGTGCCAATCGCGGCAGCAATGAGTTGATTCATCTGTATCCTGCCCGGAAATGGGCTCTGTCAAAGGCTCCTGTAACCTGGGTATCCACTGATGCGCCCAAAGGCAACTCCGCATGGCCGGATTTCAGTTATCTGGGCGTTGATGTCAAAAAGGACCGTATGACTGTTACCGCTTATGATGTTGACGGTAAAAAGTTTGATTGTTTCTCCGTTGACACTGCAGGAAAAGTTCATGAACATTTTCTGCGCAAAGACATGAAACGCCAGAAATTAACGGATAAAAAATAGCGCCTGAACAGGCGTGAGAAGTTAAAAAATTCAGGGGAAACTTATTTTGAGTAATCAAGAAGTTTCCCCTGTTTTTTTGAACGCAAATACGGCGTTTTTATTTATCTGAATCAAGATCGGTCATCAGTTTATTCCATTCAGCAAGAGCTTTGCTTACGGCATCATCCTGCGGCAGTTTTTTCAGAGCTTCAAGAACGCTGTCAGCGTAATGAATATAAGTGCGGGCGCGTTCTCTTGAAAATGTTTCAATGAATTCAAGCGTATTGCTGAGGCGGTCGGCGGCTTTGACCAGCAGGGCGGAACGGTTGCCGGAATCGGCAACTTTTTGAATATAATCTTCTTTGCTGCCTTGTTCAGGTTTGTAAGTTAACATATCAATCAGTTGCCAGACTTCCTCACTTGAGGCGGCAACGATTTCTTCTTTGGGGACTTGGACATCTTCAATCAAATCGTGTCCCCATGCCGCATCAATTAACGGGGAATCCTCGGGAATCCCCCAGGAAAGCAATCTGTTGACAACCGCTTCCGGATGGGTAATGTAAGGTTTTGGATTATCGCCTTTGCGGAAATATCCGCTATGACGTTCATAAGCAAGATGTTTCATTTTTTCAGACATAATCAAAATCTCCAGTTTGGTAAATGACGCATAATATACATTCAATCTGCATGATTTTCAATAAAACCAGCTGAAGGTATGCCGGAATCGGTCGGGATTTTCTTGAAAAAAAATAACGGGGGGGTATATTAAGAGAAAGTGTGCATTTTTCGCAATAAATATATCATTTAACAAAAGAAAGGGTATTTATGAAAAAGTTATTGGTGTGGCTGCTTGCTGCCGCCGCAGGCGTTTTGTCAGCGCAGGTTAAGCAGGCTGCAAGCGAAATTGTGCTTGATGGCAAACTGGATGATGCCGCTTGGAAAAAGGCGGTTGTACATTCGGATTTCCGTCCTTTCGCCAATTCCGGCAAAAGCAGACTTAAAAGCAAGACCTCTTTTATGGTTCTTTACCGTGACGGCAATCTGTATATCGGAATCCGTTGTGATGAACCCTTTATGAATAAACTCAAAGCCCCCAAGGGCGGCGGTGCCATGTGGAATATGGACGGCGTTGAAATTTTTATGGCTCCGACCGGACAGAGTGATGAATTTTATCAGTTCCTCGTGACCGCCAGCAATATCCGCTGGAGTCAGTGGTACGGTGAAGCGGGCGTAATCCGTCCTGATCCCTATGCGCCGCTGTGGGAATCAAAAGTCTATCACGGAAAAAATTTCTGGTCGGTTGAAGCAAAGTTTCCGCTTTCCGGATTTTACATGACCCGCAATCAGAATTGGCGGAGCAAATGGCTTTTTAATATCACCCGTAACCGTTACCCTGTTAAAGAGGAATACACCTGGTCTCCCATGCGTTACAGCTCGCATGAATCCAAATTGTTCCGTTCTCTTGACGGTTTCCCGAAACGCAGTGCCTCCGCTGATGTTTATATCAAGTCCGTTGTTCCCGAAAGTGTAACGGCAATGGGCAATGAATTCCGGGCTACCAGCGTGCTTGAAATTCAGTCTTCTGATGCCGCTGCCGGCAGTTATTCCATGGCAATTACTGCTCCCGGATGCAAAACGACCCGTCAGTATGTGAAACTTGTCAGCGGATTGAATAAAATCACTGTGCCCAATACCGTCTACGGTTCCGCCGGAAAGAATCAGACTAAGATTGTTTTAAGTGGTCCTCATGGTACTTTCGGCAGATTCTATCCTGTGACGATTGTGTATTCTCCCGTTGCAATCAAACTTGAACAGCCCAATTATTCCAATGTTTTTTATCCCGATCAGGACCACACAAAAGTCAAGGGATATGTGACTGTTACGCTTGCCCAAAAAGCCGATGCCGTTATTAAAATCAAGGGTGACGGCGTTCCTGAAAAGAAATTGACTTTTAAACAGGTCAACGGTAAAGTTCCCTTTGAATTTGCCACGCCCGAAATGGCATACGGCAGCAGTTTAATTACAGCTGAAGTCTTTGACGGCAAGAAGAAAATTTCGTCGGCGACGGTAAAAATCCGCCGTCCGCGTCCGCCCAAAGGTGACTGGTACCGGGTTGAAAACGGTGTCCTGCTTAAAAATGGCAAGCCTTATTTCCCGCGCGATATTTATGCAAAATATTATCAGGGCGGCGAAGCATTCAAAACGAAATTCAATAAAGATAATCTGCACCTGACAAAGTTTCCGATCAATATTCTTGAACCCTTCCGTCTGTTGGGTAGAAGCATTGAACCTGAAACCACCAAGGACAGAAAACCCAATGCCAAATTGTTCAAGGCGATTGACCGCAAAATTGCCAGACCCCTGCACAAGGATTTTGTGTTCTATTATTTGTCCGATGAGCCGGAATGCCGCGAGATTTCTCCGATTTATCTCAAATATCTTTATGACTACGTCAAAGAAAAAGATCCGTTCCATCCGGTGTTGATTGCAAGCAGAGCAAGTTCCTCTTTTGTGGATTGTGCGGATGTGTTTTCAACTCATCCTTACCCCAATCCTTTCTTTGATACCGATGAACGCAAAGTCCGTCTGATGAATACGCCCATCCACAAGAGCCGTGAGTTTGTCAGCGATATCTCAAACTTGAAACGCGGAGACAAAGTCATCGGATTGACACCGCAGTTTTTCAGTTACGGCAACGTGACCAATAAGCTCTCTGATTATCTGACCTTTGAAGAGTTGGAGTGTTCCGTTTGGAGTGCCATCGTCAACGGCGGCAGATTGATGTGGGCGTATGCCTATATGGATATGGGAGATCGTCCCACTCTGTATGAGGGATTGCGTTATCTGTACAGTTCCATTGAGACCTTGGAAAATATCCTTGTCAAAGGCAAAGCCGTTGCTCTTAAAAGCACCGATAAAATGCTTGAGGGTGTACTTATCCGCAACGGAAAAGAGGAACTGCTGATTCTCTGCAACGTTTCAGATAAAGCTCTCAAAGGTACTTTGACAAGCAGTACAGCATATTCAGCCATGACCGAGTTCCGCGGCAGCCGCAAGCTGCCTGCCGGAAAAGTTATCACCCGGACTTTCAAACCTTATGAAGTTTTGATTTTCAGCAGCGTTCCTGCCAAAGGAATGAAAACGCGTGCAGAAGTTCTGCGTGAAATCGGCAAAATGGAAAAGAGCCGCAGCCTGCGCGGTAATGTTCTTTTCGGCAAAGGCGAGAAAATCGAGATTGATTCCAGCAATCCTGCCCGCCGTAACAATCTGGTGCAGCAGAACAAACTGTTTGACGGCACTTTGGATGTGCTTGCCTGGAACCATTACGGAAAGAGAACGAAAAAAGATGCCTGGCTGGAAATGTGTTTTCCGAAATTTGTTCCCACATTCGGGAAAATCCGTCTGTATGGATACAATATGACTGATGTTACCGTTAAAATCTGGAAGTTCGGCGAATGGAAAAACATTGATGTCAAACCGGTCAAATGCGGAAAAGACGGTCTTGAATGGCGTCTTGCCAAACCGCAAAGAACGGTGAAAGTCCGTTTTGACTTCCCCGGTTCTGCCAAACGTGATTTTATTGAAGTTTATGAAGTTGAGTTGGTGAAATAATGAAAAAAACATTGTCATTTATTTTGTCGGCAGCGGCTGTGCTGGTCAGTGCGGATATCATCAAAAATCCGGATGCCAATACGCTGTGGAAAGAAGATAACAAAAACGTTGAAAAAAACTGGTCTTATGCCTACAAAGGACAGCATATCCGTACTTCTGACGGAAAGAGTTTTTCTTTTGAATGCAACACCAAGGGCAATACCGGACACCGGGACTTTATCCGGGTGCCGGTATCCAAAGATTATCCCTGGCTGGTTTTCCGCCTGAACTCCGTCAAAGTAAATCCCGGATACCGGACGTGGAATGTCCGGATCAGTGCGCTTGACCGTTTCAATAT